>DYQT01000070.1 GCA_020719165.1 Draconibacterium orientale
CATTCTCTTTCCCAAATTAATGCCCTACATTTGTAGGGGGTGAATAGTTACAAATAATCAACAATGTTTATAGAAGTTATAAAGGCAAATTACTTGAATGGATATAAAATATTTTTGGAATTTAATGATGGGGTCTCCAAAACAGTTGATTTAGAGAATGAGTTGAATGGCGAGGTTTTCCAGCCTTTAAAAAACATGAACTATTTTAAGACTTTTTCGATAAAATTTAACACAATCGAATGGGATAATGGTGCGGACTTTGCCCCTGAATATTTATACCAGATCGGAAAGAGAACGATTGGGTCCCTTTGAATTTTGCACAAGGGATAATGAAAAAGTAACGCAAACCATTTTCAGAACTTATAACGGCGATAAATTAAGCAGGCTGATTCTGGAGCAATATACCGTAAACAGTAAGGCTTATGGGGTAGTTCTTACAATATATCCCAAATCTGAATTTGGAATTCCCATCTTTACTTTTCAACTCGGAGGACAAATTCCCGACAGAGTCATTTTTGTGTTGGACATCATCCCTTTGATAAAAATGGAACCAATTTCGGAATTGAAGGATTTATTTCTGAAATATTCCTCTGAAATGCAAAACCTCGGAACCTCACAGGATTGGATGAACCAGATTGCTTCGGAACACGCACTTGTTTGTCAATATAGACCGCTCGAACCCGATCAAATAACCAACGCCTTAGCAGATTATCTGCAAATCTGGAAAGAGAAATTCTATATGCCCGCTGAACCAAATTCAGGGGAACAGGATCGGAAGGCCGCAATTGAAACTATTTTGCGATTTAAAAAAATCCTTCACGCAAATGATGCCGGAATTGATATCTACCTGAAGAAATTCGGAAAACCAATGGTTGCCGCTATTGAAGATGCAGCTTTCGGATCTGAACCTTCATTGGGAAACAGCTCGGAGAATGAAGAAATTGCTTCTGAACCTGTTGGGAATAGCGACACTGACAGCGGCACCTTGAAATGGACCGGTGATGCTGAGCAGTATTTACTGGAGGCGCCAAAGTTTGTTCGGGCAAAAATCAGGGAGAATGCAGAGAAAAAAGCGATGGAACTCGGGATAAAAATAATTACTGCTGAGTTCATTGAAAACTTGAGAAAGTAAAATTGTTTACCTTTGCGTGCTCTATTCCAAACATATGGGAATAACCTTCTTTCCACTTTCCATGATCAAAACCTACCGGCGTCTGTTCAGTTGCCTGATGTTCTACAATTAAGTAGTTAATGTTGCAAAGGTGCCCGTGTACCCAAACACACGACATTTTTTTTTATTACATCAGACAAACAATCAGCTTTCCAAACACACTGATCATATCTGCAAACATGTTCGAAAAAATTAAAACCCATACAGCAACCCCTGAGCGGCCGGCAACCACAGAGGGCAATTTTTATCAACAAGAACGCGCTTCCACCCAACCCGGCATGAACAAGCGAATCCAAAAACTCCGCAAACTGAGTGTCGAAACCCAGCCCTCCCTTTCCATCGAAAGGGCGTTGCATGAAACGGCTTTCTACCGGGAGCATTATGGAACCTGTTCCATCCCGGTTTTGCGGGCAATGAATTTCCTCGACCATTGCCAGAAAAAGACCATTTACCTGGGCGAAGGCGAACTGATCGTTGGTGAACGTGGTCCGGCCCCCAAGGTGGTGCCAACCTTTCCGGAACTGACCTGTCACAGCGTGGAAGATTTTCACGTGCTGAACACCCGCGACATGCAGCGCTACTCCATCAGCCAGGCCGAAATCGATCGGTATGAACAGGAGGTGATACCATATTGGAAAGGCAAAACCCAGCGCGAACGGATTTTCAGTCATGTGCCGCAGGAATGGAAAGCCGCCTACGAAGCCGGACTCTTTACCGAATTCATGGAACAACGGGCTCCCGGGCATACGGCGCTGGATGGAAAGATTTACCGGAAGGGCATGCTTGATTTCAAACGGGAAATCGCGGCCAATCTCGCGGGCCTCGATTACCTGAATGATCCGGAAGCAACGGATAAGTCGGAACAATGGAAGGCCATGGAGATTGCCTGCGATGCAGCAATCGTCTTTGCCGAACGTCATGCCCTTTTAGCCGATGAGTTGGCTTTGACCGAACCGGATCCAAAGCGTGTGGCCGAGTTGAAAAAGATCGCCGAAGTATGCCGGTGGGTTCCTGCCCATGCCCCGCGTAACTTTTGGGAAGCCATCCAAATGTATTGGTTTGTGCACCTTGGCACCATCACCGAGTTGAACGGCTGGGACGCCATGAACCCCGGTCACTTCGACCAGCACCTTACCCCGTTTTATGACCGTGAAATTTCTGAAGGAACCCTTACCCGCGAGATGGCAAAGGAGCTGATCTCCTGTTTCTGGATCAAGGTAAACAACCATCCCGCTCCTCCCAAGGTGGGTATCACGGCACGCGAAAGCGGTACCTATAATGATTTCACCAACATCAACATCGGTGGTGTAAAAGGAGATGGCAGCGACGGAACCAGCGAAGTTTCGTATCTCATGCTCGAGGTGATTGAGGAACTTCACATCCTCCAGCCTGGCAACTCGGTGCACATCAGTGCGAAAACACCGGATCGGTTTCTTCATGAGGCAACCCGTGTGATCAGGCAGGGACATGGGTATCCTTCGGTGTTCAATCCCGATATTTACATTTTAGAGTTGCTCCGCCAGGGGAAATCGCTGCAGGATGCCCGCGAAGGTGGCTGCAGCGGCTGCATCGAAGTGGGCGCCTTTGGCAAGGAGGCCTATCTGCTCACCGGATATCTGAATGTTCCGAAAATCCTGGAAATTACCCTTAACAATGGCGTTGATCCGGTTACCGGAAATGTTGCCGGCATCGAAACCGGCGATCCACGGGCATTTGAATCCTTTGAAATCCTGTACAAGGCATTTCTGAGGCAACTGCATTTTGTGGTGGACCAGAAAATGCGGGTAAGCAATTATATCGACCGCATGTTTGCCAAATATGCCCCGGCCCCTTTTCTTTCGGTGGTTATCGACGATTGTATATCCCGCGGAAGAGATTATTACGATGGCGGCCCCCGTTACAATACCAGCTACATTCAGTGCTGCGGACTGGGCACGGTCACCGACAGCCTGGCCGTGCTGAAGAAACATGTGTTTGAAGAAAAATCATTCGGTATGGAGCGGATACTGAGCGCCGTGACGAAAAATTTTTCGGGGGATGAGGCGCTGCGTCAAACCATCATGAACCGGACCCCGTTTTTCGGGAATGACGACGCTTATGCAGATGAACTGGCTGTAAGGGTTTACAACGATCTGGTTGAGGCCATCGATGGCAAACCGAACATCAAGTCCGGCGGGAAATATCACCTGAACATGCTGTCAACCACCTGCCATGTCTATTTTGGCAAGGTGATGGGCGCCACACCGAATGGGCGGCTGGCCGGAAAATCGATCTCCGACGGCACCTCTCCCTCGCACGGGGCCGATACACATGGGCCCTCCGCTGTGGTTAAGTCACTCACCAAACTCGACCATGTCAAATCAGGGGGAACCTTGCTGAATCAGCGTTTTTTGCCAAGTCTCATGCGGAAAGATGAGGACATAAAAAAGCTGGGACAGCTCATCCGGAGCTATTTTACCCTCGGGGGTCACCACATCCAGTTCAATATTGTGGATACTGCCACTTTGCTTGCTGCCCAGGCCTGCCCTGAAGATTATAAAGATTTGCTGGTAAGGATGGCAGGGTATAGCGATTATTTCAATGACATGAATGCCGATTTGCAGCAGGAGGTGATCGAACGAACCGAAAACGATGCATTTTAATTGTAAAGCATTTCACGCGGATTTACGCAGATTTTTCACGCAGATTTACGCAGAATCATTTATGAATGAATTCTTTCCGCGAAAATCAGCGCTTTAATCAGAGAAAATCTGTGAGAACTTTTTCCAGTATGCCTGAAATTCTGATTTTCGACATTAAACGTTACGCCATCAATGATGGTCCGGGCATCCGGGTGGTGGTGTTTTTCAAAGGCTGCAACCTGCATTGTGCCTGGTGTCATAACCCGGAAGGAATTTCTGCCAGACCCGAAAAAATGTTTACCCCGGCCAAATGTATCCGTTGCGGCACCTGTGTTTCGGTTTGCCCCGAAAATGCCATCACGCTGACAAATCGGGGGATCGTCACCAACGCTGATCTCTGTACCATCTGCGGCAGGTGTGCCGAAGTGTGTCCGACCAAAGCCATCGAGATGCCGGGCAAAAAGATGTCTGTTCCCGAAATCATGGCAATCATTGAAAAAGAGCGGATCTTTTTTGATCAGTCGGGCGGAGGGGTTACTTTTTCGGGTGGCGAACCTCTCCTGCATCCAAAAATTTTAATCGAATTGCTCGATGAATGTGGCAAAAGGGGCATCCACCGGGCGGTTGATACCGCAGGAAATATCAACACCCCGGTTTTACTGGAAGTTGCACGGCATACCGATATTTTTCTCTATGACCTCAAGATGATGGATGCCGGCCTTCATGAACAATGGACGGGTGTGAAAAATGACCTGATCCTGCAAAACCTGAGGGCCCTGGCTGAGGCAGGGGCGCACATCATCATCCGCATTCCGCTGGTGGGCGGGGTGAATGACCATGAAGATAACATTCGGAGAACAGCTGAGTTTTTATCATCACTGCCAGGGGAGAAGATGGAGGTTCACCTGTTGCCCTATCATGCCATCGCGCAGCACAAATACGCGAAACTTGGAAAGGAGGATGGCTTTGCTTTGCTGGAGGAACCTGGAGTGAGATCCCTTGAAAGGGCGATGGAATTGTTTAGTGAGTATGGGATCATGGCACAGGTGGGGGGGTGAATTGCAGAATAGTGAAATGGCGAAAGTTTTACTCAGGAACGGGCAATGTACTTCCAGATGGATGCGGCTAATCAATATTATTAGGATTTTTGTTTGACAATATGACTACCTCATTTCGGCAGCGTAAAAATAAAGCTACTCCCTTTCTCCGGCTCGCTTTCCACCCGGATAGTGCCGCCGTGTTTTTCGACGAATTCCTGACACAGGATGAGCCCGAGGCCGGAGCCGCGCTCTTTTTCGGTGCCTTTGCGGGAGTATCGGTTGTCGAGAAGGAAAATTCTGGAAATGTGCTCCGGTGCAATGCCGATTCCGGTATCGCGTACCGTAACCTCAATATATTGAGTTGTTTCTTCAGCAGATACAATGACAGCCCCCTGCTGGGGTGTAAATTTGATGGCGTTAGTGAGAAGGTTGCGCAACACCGTGTCGATCATGCGGATGTCGCCGGTTACGCGCATCGGACCCGGGCCGGTGTAAGTAACCTCAATATTCTTTTTTTCCGCCTGGCTTCTGACAATAGCAATGTTTTCATGAATGTGATCGGATAAATCGAACGAAACCGGCAGGAAATCGATCGCACCGGTTTGCGATCTGGCCCAGATCAGCAGATTCTGGAGCAGGTCGAAGGTGTGTTTCGCCGTGTCGCGTATATCGGTTACCGATTTGCGGATCTTCGCCGGCTCTGCTTTGTCGAAGTTCATCAGCAGCAAGTCTGAGAGTCCCAGGATGGTATTGAACGGGTTCCTCAAATCATGGGCAATAATGGAGAAAAATTTATCCCGGGTGGCGTTGAGAGATGACAATGCCTGGTTCAATTTGCTCAGCTCTTCATTTTTATGGAGTATCAGGGTGTTTTGTTCTTCAATTTGCAGGGTGCGTTCATGAACTTTTTGTTCGAGATGATCGCGTTCGCGAACGAGATTACGTTCACGAATCCTGATAAAGATCATAATACCTCCGGCCAGGATGATCAGGTAGGCCGCCCATGCCCATGTGCTGCGCCACCAGGGAGGATTGATCACAATTTTCAGACTTGGCCCCGACTCGTTCCAAACGCCATCGTTGTTTGAACCTTTTACCCTGAAAGTGTATTCGCCGGGCGGAAGGTTTGAAAATGGGACAAACCGCCGGTTACCGGTTTCAATCCAGTCGCCCGAGACCCCTTCGAGCATATAGGCGTAACGATTTTTTTCGGGATGGGTGAATTCCAGTGCGGCAAATTCAATGGTGAAGGTGTGGTCGTTGTAATTCAACACCACTGTTCCGTTGTTTTCAACATCAATATATTCTTTAATACCTGCCTGGGTTGTTTTGTAAAAGGAGGTGAATACGATAGGAGGAATGAATGGATTGTCGCGGATTGAATCGGGGTAAAATGAATTAAATCCATTCATCCCTCCGAAGAACATCTCCCCGTCGCTGCTTTTGCAGCAGGCCCGCAGATTGAATTCCATACTTTGCAACCCCTCCTCAACCGTGTAGGTTCTGAAACGGCCGGTAGTGGTGTCGAGCTTGCAGAGACCGCCGCCTGTGGCAAACCATAAATTTCGCTGCTGGTCTTCCTGAATCTCAAAAATCCGGTTGTTGGGAAGTCCGTTTTCCTGTGAATAGTATTCGAATGCCGAATCCTGTTTTACAAATTTGTTGGCGTAGGAACCGGTGCCGATCCAGATATCGCCTTTGTGATCTTCGCACAGGCTGATCACAAAGTTGTCGCACAACGAATTTTGGGTCTCATTTTTCTGATAGTGTTTAATTTTCCCAGTGCGTGGATTAAAAACATCCAGCCCGTTGAGTGTTGCGATCCACACCTGGCCATCACGGTCTTCGATGAGTGAATAGATCAGGTTGCCGCTGATCCGGTGATCGCCGGAGGCCTCCACCCTGAATATTTCTGTTAAACCGGAAGCCAGGTTCACGCGGTACAATCCGTTTTGGGTACCAATCCAATAAATGTTATCGCGACTCCTGATAATCACATATATTCTGATTCCAGAAAAGTCGGGTAAACTGTTATTTTTGAAAAATTCCCTGAACGGGACAAAACTGTTTTTCAGACGGTCGAACACGCTAATGCCATCGCGGGTGCCGATCCAGATATTATTCCAAAGATCTGAAAAGATCACATGTACAAAATCGTTGTTGATGTGCTGTTTGTCCCAAAGCCGGGTCGAAAAATGATCGACCTGTCCGGTTTTCCGGTTGATCCTGTTGAGTCCCTGTCCCCAGTTGCCAACCCAGATGTTGTCTTTCTCGTCTTTGTAAATAGAGGCGATTACATTGCCAAGCAGGTTGGTTGAAAAGGGGGTGCCATCTCTTCGATAGAGGCGAAACTTGCGTGGTTTCAAGTCGGTTTTGCTCAACCCACTGAGGGTGCCGATCCAGAGGTTGTTCGATTTATCTACCGTCAATGCCAGAACAATGTTGTGCCCTAGGCCATGATTTTCTCCAGAGAAAGTTTCAATGGAGAGTGTTCCCTCGTTGGCGAAAGATGCCCGGCAGAGCCCACCGCCCTCAGTGCCGATCCACATAAACCCGAAGGGGTCGCCGACAATGGCCCGGATGAAGTTATTGCTCAGCGATTGAGGGTTGCGGGTGTCGGTGTAAAACTTTCTGAATGAATGGCTTTTTTTGTCGTAGCGATTCAGCCCGGAGGTGGTGCCGATCCATATTGAACCGTCGTGTTTCTCATACAGGGCGGTGATGGTGTTGTCGCTGATTGAGCTGACATCACCTGTATGGTGGGTAAAGTTGGTGAACTTTTCGGTGTGGGGATCGAAACAGGCCAACCCTCTGGTAGAACCGATCCAAATCAGCCCGTCCTTTGCTTCCATCAGGGGTATCCGGTTGTCTTTTACTGAGCCATCGTAAGGTAAATCGTTTGTGTAATGTTTAAAGGTATTGGCTGCAGGATTATAGATGGTAAGTACGGGCGGTGTGTTGATGAGGATGGAACCGTTCCTTGCCACACGGGCATCGTAGGGATAATCACTCACCACGTTGGCATAGCCGGTGGTATATTTGATGCGTTTGAATCGCTTTTCTTTTCTGAGAAATTGGTTTAGTCCGCCCTTGGTTCCAATCCAAAGATTGCCGTCACGGTCTTCATCGATGGAATAGACCCAACTGTTTGACAGGGAAGAGGAGTCGTCCGGATTATAGGAGTAAATCACAAAATTGTATCCGTCGAAGCGGTTCAACCCGTTTTGAGTGCCAACCCAAATGTATCCCCGGGAATCCTGAAACAGACAGTTGACCACGCTTTGCGAAAGTCCTTTTTCAATGGGGTAATTTGTAAAGAAAAATTGCTGCGAAAAAGCCGTGAGACTTGACAGTAGGACAGAGAAAATGAGGAGTGAAAGCCGTTTCATGCCAATGTTCAGGGGTTGAACGATTCAAAAGGTAAAGTTAGTTGTTTTTACCAACTTTTATTATTTTAGCACAAATTTATTGAGCTTACCAAAAAAGAATTTCCCAATCAACACAGCATGGAACTACCTCAAATTCCCGTTAAAGTATCCGACTTCAACAGCCGTAAATTCAAATTCTGGTCTTTTATATCCATGTTTTTATTGGTATTTGTGCATGGCTACAATCTGAATGAACGGTATTTGCAACCCTGGTCTATGCCAACAGATTCCTTTAGTCTTACCACCTTCATCGAGTATTTTCTGGCGAACGGGATCTTCCGGTTTCGCATACCCATGCTGTTTATCATCTCAGGCTTTCTTTTTGCATTGCACGATAACAAGCCATATGGTGAGCGTACCCGAAAGCGTTTACGAACCTTGTTGTTACCTTATCTGATCTGGAGTGCCCTGGGTTTTGCCTTTACCTATTTTCTCGAACTTTTTCCCTATACCAGAGATGTTGTTTCCGCCTCAAATATTGTCAGGATCGACGATTCACGGGCATTGTTGCATGATTATCGCTGGTACGAAATGCTGGGAAGGTGGATACTCATTCCTGTGCCTTACCAATTGTGGTTTCTCAGGGTATTGCTCATGTATAATCTTGCCTATCCGGCCATCAGGTGGTGCGTAACGCATCGCATTGCCAAATGGATATTTTTCAGTGTTGCCATCCTGATGTGGCTGGGAACCATGGGGTTTGTGTTGTTCGAAGGCGAAGGTCTGGTGTTTTTCTCTTTGGGCGTATGGATACAGAAGACAAATTTCAACATTGATGTCAGCAAGCGGTGGCTAAACCCCGCGTGGTGGGGCTTCGCTTTTATCATCCTGGCAGCAGTAAAAACCATTCTGGCATTTTTAGGCTCGCCTTTTTTGGGAGATGCGATGTTTCCCGTACTCGTCATTCTTCACAAGCTGGTTATCCTGAGTGGCTTGATAACGGCCTGGTACGGGTGCAACGGATTGGTAGCCTGGTGCATGCAACGCAAATGGTTCATATGGCTAACGGCCTTTTCCTTCATGATTTATGCCATTCACGCCCCGCTTGTGGCCTATGCCATTGAAGCTCTGTTTGCAGTGGTTAACCAGGTGCCATATTATCGGTTGCTCAGTTTTGTTTTCCTTCCCTTGGTAATCATTGCATTTGCTGTTGGTGTGGGCGCTGTGCTGCGAAGGGTTTGGCCAGGGGGATACGGGGTGCTTACCGGCGGCAGAGGGTTTTAGGGTCCGACGCGCCTTTTTAACCGGCTGCTTGCCATCTCGTGAAATATGAATTTTCGGGATCAGGATGAATCCGGATGTTTTTATTTCTCTTTCAATATCTCTTTCTAAGGTGCCTTCCTATGTGGCCAATTGTGCCTATTGTGTTTAAAAACATTTCAACAGATAATTGGCGCTCTTGTTAATCGGATTTATATCTTTGTGAACCAATCCCAAATCATTGGTTTATGAAAAAAATTATATGGTTAATGATCGTCTTTTCGATTTGTTATTCTCTTTTTGCCCAGCAACAGGGAGTAAACGAGGCGGATATTGCCCTTATCAAGTCAACTATCCAAACATCCTATGTGGAGGGTCTCCAGAATGAGGGTGACACCATGAAGATAAATATGGGCTTTCATCCCGGATTTGAACTGCTGATTCCCGGAAAGAATGGTGAATTGGAAAAATACAGTATAACCGCCTGGAAGGAAAAGATCAAATCCAACCTTGCTTCCGGGAAATTGCCCAGAAAAGATGGGGATAAGGTCTCTGTGAAATTTCTGAACGTGGATGTTACCGGTGATGCTGCCATGGCCAAATTTGAATTCTATGTTGGGGAAAAACTTACTTTTGTGGATTATCAGTTTCTCTACAAGTTTAAGGATGGCTGGAAAATTGTCAGTAAAATCTTTTATAAATTCTAATTTATTGTCTTATGGCATACGAAATCATCATTTCGCTGCTGACACTTGTCGGACTTGAAATAGTTTTAGGGATCGACAACGTCATCTTTATCTCCATCCTGGCAAACAAATTGCCATTGAACCAGCAGAAGAAAGCCCGCCGGTATGGTTTGATCCTGGCCATGCTAATGAGGCTCGGATTGTTGTCGGTGGTATCGCTGATCATGCAGTTGAAACATGATCTGTTTTCTGTGTTTGGACAGGGAATTTCCGGTAAAGACATGATCCTCATCCTGGGCGGACTATTTTTGATGTATAAAAGCACGATTGAAATTTACCATAAAATGGAGGGTGTGGAGGGCGATCAGACCAGTAAATTTAAAGTCACAGGGTTTACCCAAGTCATCATTCAGATCCTGATCATGGACATGGTTTTCTCTATCGACTCTATCATCACCGCCGTTGGGATGGTGAAAATTTTATGGGTGATGTATGCGGCCATCATAATTTCAGTGGGAATCATGTTATTTGCGGCTGAACCCATCAGCAAATTTGTGAATGACCATCCGGCCTTTAAAATGCTGGCACTCTCATTTTTGCTGCTGATCGGGTTTGCCCTGGTCGGTGAAGGTTTTGGTGTGGTTATACCCAAGGGATATATCTATTTCGCAATGGCGTTCTCTTTTCTCGTCGATATCCTGCAGATGCGAATGAATAAGAAGCATCCGGTGCCTGTTCCAACAAGAGAACATTATAAAGAAGAGGAGAAAAAACTTGATAAGGGGATCCTCTGATGAAAATCGATCACATTGCTGTTTGGACAAATCAGCTGGAGATTTTGATAAACTTTTACGTGACATTTTTCGGCGCGAATCGAGGGGATAATTATTACAATAGGGAAACCCATTTCGAAAGTTGTTTCCTTACATTTGATTCCGGTGCCAGACTTGAGATAATGCATAAGCCGGGTATTCCTGTAAACGCGAATGACACTGCTGCAAAGCAACACCAGGGAATCATTCACATTGCGTTTGGTTGCGATAGTAAGGGGATGGTCGATAAAAAACACCTGGAACTGATGAATGCGGGATTTCCCATCCTGGATGGGCCGCGAATGACGGGCGATGGTTATTACGAGTTCGTCACCCTTGATCCGGATAAAAACAGGATTGAGGTAACAACAAATACTCCGATTTGATCCGCATCGAAATTGAATATTGTAATTCCGAGATACAATGCAGAAAAAACCATTCATCCTTTATGTTTTGGCCCTGCTCCTGGCATTCCAGTCGCTGGGCGGCCTTTTTGGGGGAATTTCCCTTGTCTTGTCCCCTTCAGGACAGATCATGAAAATGCCTTCTGCCATGCTGGAAGGATCTCCCTTCAACACTTTCCTGGTCCCCGGATTTATTTTACTGCTGATACTTGGGATTTTCCCGGGTTTCCTGGCTTATGCCCTCCTTCGTCGCCCGAAATGGCGATGGGCCGGCATCCTGAACATATACCATGGAATCCATTGGGCATGGACATACTCCTTGTATTTGGGGATCATGCTGATCATCTGGATTCTGGTGGAAATCGTTTGGATTGATTATGATATTCTGCAAACGATATATGGCATGGCAGGGGTGTTGATTATCATCCTGACCCTATGGCCTTCTAATATGCGCTATTTTGGGTGGAATAATGACCACTGAGGAACTGAGAGCACTCATAACCACTAAGATACAATTTTGTCTTCTAAGTAATACTCCGTGTTCTTTGTGCCTTAGTGGTTTATAATCTATCTTTACGAACATTAATGAAAACCGTTAATCGCATTATATTTCCTGCTTCAAAGTGTTTGACCAAATACATATTCAGATGAAAAAGATAAAAATCTTCCAGGTCGATGCCTTTACAAGTGAGTTGTTCAAAGGCAACCCCGCTGCCGTATGCCTGCTTGACCAGTGGCTCGACAAAGATCTCATGCAATCAATAGCGGCGGAAAACAACTTGTCGGAAACTGCTTTTATAACACGTGCCGGCGATCAATATTCCATCAGATGGTTCACGCCGACCGTGGAGGTGGATTTATGTGGCCATGCCACTCTGGCATCAGCTTATGTGATATTTAACCAGACTGATTACCAGGCAACGGAAATCATTTTCCATTCATCCCGCAGCGGAGAACTGACTGTTACGAAGGATGGGCCGAATTTGTACCTGGATTTTCCGGCAGATGTGTTTTTACCCTGTGAGAACCTACCTGAAATTACGCAGGGCATTGGATGTGAACCACTGGAAGTGTATAAAGGTAAAACAGATTACATGGCGGTTCTGGGTTCAGAAGCAGAGGTTCAAAACATCCAACCCGATTTTATCGCCATTGAAAAACTGGCAGCAAGGGGTTTGATTGTAACGGCACCGGGGAAAAATGTTGATTTTGTTTCCAGGTTCTTCGGACCGCAATGCGGGGTGAATGAAGACCCGGTGACCGGTTCGGCGCATACTACCTTAACCCCATACTGGTCGGCAAAACTTGGGAAGACCCGCATGACAGCGAAGCAAATTTCAAAAAGAGAAGGAGAACTGCAATGTCAGTATGCTCCGCCCAGGGTCGTCATCGGCGGTGAAGCTCAATTGTATTTAATTGGGGAAGTCATTATAAATAACCACGAAGGCACTAAGGACACTAAGGAGCACTAAGTTAAGAATAGCCTCCTGACGATAAAATCCTTGTGACTCTATGTGTTCTAAGTGCCTTAGTGGTTAATTAAAGGAAAACCACCTGAGCCCGGTCAGGAATTTCGTTGATCAGTCAAAAATATCAGATTTCTCTATTCCTTTTATAGAATCTTTGCGGGCGAACAGGTAAAATATTAAATGGATTATCAGTCCGATTCCCCAGAACAATGCGGTTAAATGGACACTTTTTATACTTTCAAAACTTGACTGAAAACCAAGCAGAAACCACACTTCTGCAATTACATTGCAAACAAGGTAGGTTATCAGGTGATATTTGAAACCGATGTCGTAGAGGGGAAGGGATTCATAATCTTTTTTACTAAAAACCCAACCGGCTGCAAATATTGAAATTGAGTAGACGGCAGCGAGGAGCCAGGCCCAGATGAATTGCATGTTCTCCAATAAGGCGCTTAATCCAAAGCGAAATGCAAGCGTAATTGTAATCAATATTCCTGCAAATTTTAACTGATTGACTGTCAATGATTTCATTTTTATTCCTCCGAAGTTAAAAGATTTCTGATTTTATCGTTAAAAAACAAACTGATATTTCTGTTGATAAATTGATTTAACAGGGACTTTCCCAAATCAGTCAGGAAATAGTATTTACGTTCAGGACCCTTATTTCCTTTGCCGGTTTCAAAGTCAACAACCCCCAGATGCTGAAATTTTCGCAATGTCCGGTAAAGGCTTTGCTCTTCGCAGCTCATGGTTTGCTTTGACTGTTCCTCCACGAATGATTTGATGTCATCCACGTACTTTTTTTCTTCTTTTAAGGCCAGGAATATCCACAACGTTAGCTGTCCTTTTTTGTAGGTTTCTTCCCAGGCTGATAATAATTCCGATAATAGTTGATCTTTGTTCATGATATGTTCGACATGTATTAAACAAGAAGTATAGTACAAAGATAATACATAAAATCCAAAAAGCAAGAAAAAAGTGAAATATTTTTTGTTCTATCTTTGGCGATTCTAAATTCTGCATGTTCAACATGGTCTCTGCCGAAATGATCATCCTTTGCATGGCGGCACTGGCAGCCGGTTTCATCGATGCCATTGTGGGCGGTGGCGGGTTGATTCAAACGCCGGCCGTTCTGATCACACTGCCCGACCATTCTGTTGCCACCCTGCTTGGAACGACCAAGATCCCCTCCCTGTCGGGAACGGCCTCTGCCGCAATTCAATATGCCCGGAAAGTTCAGCTTCAATGGAAACTGCTGCTGGCGCTGTGTTTGATCGCGCTGCTGGCTGCCTGGGCAGGTTCGAAAACAGTTTCACTGGTGAGCAACACCTTTATGAAACCAATTATATTTGGCGTTCTCATTGTTGTGGCCATTTACACCTACACCAGAAAGGATTTTGGAACAGCCACCAAGGCCCGTAAATCCCCAAAACAGGAATTTATCCTGGGCGGACTGTTTGCCCTGATCATTGGTTTTTATGATGGTTTTATTGGTCCCGGCGCCGGAAGTTTTCTGGTACTGTTCTTTATCAGCATCCTTGGATTCGATTTCCTGAAGGCGAGCGCCCATGCAAAATTTGTAAACGTAGCCACCAATACCGGTTCCATTCTGTTCTTTGCCGGCAGCGGTCACATATTGTATCATTATGCCATCCCGATGGCCTTCTGCAATTTCTTCGGCAGCCTGATGGGTGCGAGGCTGGCCATTTTAAAGGGGAACAAATTTATTCGTGTGTTTTTCCTGCTGGTGGTTGCCGGAACGATCGTGCGGTTCGGGTATGATATCTTTTTCAGGTAATGGTTCTCGCAGATTTTGAGATGTAAAGGAAAAAGTTCTCGCAGATTAACGCTGATTAAAAGCGCAGATTTTCGCAAAAATAATGTTGACAAATTATTCCGCG
>DYQT01000297.1 GCA_020719165.1 Draconibacterium orientale
TGAACCAAAGTTATCTGTTTTGATGTTCGTTCGACAAAACGAGAGGACTAATAAATAACACCGCCTGTTTTCAATCACAATAAAAACGTCTGATCAACATGAAACTGAAAACAATTATCGTTGAAGATGAACCAATGGGACAGCGGATGCTCACCGCAATTCTGAATGGTTATTGTGCCGACAGCATCGAACTTGTCGAAGTGGCAGGAAGTGTTGAAGAAGCCATTTTAGCCATCAGGAAGCATCAGCCGCATCTGGTGTTTCTTGACGTTATTCTGGGCGATCATGTTGATGGCGCCTTTGATATATTAAAGGCTTTTGATCAGAGAGATTTCAAGGTGGTATTTACGACCAGTGCCCAGCAATCGGAAACCATTATAAAGGCTTTCGCTGAATATCATGCAAACCAATATCTGATCAAACCGCTTGTCATTGATAAGGTTATAAAAATCGTTAATTTTGTGGTTAAATCATTTCTCAAAACCATTGAGTTACCAGAAACACCTACCAAGATTCCTTGTCCTGCAAGTAACGGGGTGCATTTTATTCCCAGGGACGAAATTGTGATGTTCAGGTCAGATTTGAATAACACCATCGTTTTTTTAAGCAAGGGTACAAGCATCAAATCATCCCGTAATCTGAAGCATTACGATGTACTTTATTCAGGAAAGGATTTTATCAGGGTGTCGCGGTCCTGCGTCATCAACCTAAAACATTTGCTGCGCTATTCACCTGAAGACGGACGCACAATTTATTTAACCTGCAATTGTTCTGTAGCACTTTCTAAAATGTATGCCGCCGCATTCTTTGCGGCACTTGGGAAATAAATTTTGCCTCATTTAGGGAGGTAGCCTGTGCGAAAGTGGCAATCAACCATGAAAAAAAACCTTGGACTTTACATTTATCCTGAAACCCTGTTGCAGCTCCGGGGGCTGAAACCGATCAAAGCCATCGCCGACTTCATCGACCTGAGAAACAGCATTCACAAGGAAAGCACGATCCCGCTGACACGGGTGGATATTGGCGAGTTCAGGTCGGTACATACACACACCTATCTTGATGCACTGATCCGGCGTTCGCAGGGCAAAAAACCGGAAATCAATCCGGATTTAAGCATGGAATGCCTGGATTTATATGATTTCCTGCCCGGATATGAATATGGCCTGGGTGGTATCTGTGCTGCCATCGATCTGATGAAAAAAGGAGTACTGGACAGGGCCTGGTGCTTCGCGCTTCCCGGGCATCATGCTCATCCCGCCCTCGGACATGGCTATTGCCTGCTGAATACACAGGCTGCCGGCGCCAGGTATGCGCAGCGGAATGGGTTCAAAAATATCCTCATCATCGATTGGGATTTTCATCATGGCGACGGCACCCAAATGATCTTTGAAAACGACCCGACGGTGCATCAAATCAGCATTCACAATGCGGTTGACCTTTACATGAATAAAATGATGATGACCCACCTGGGATATACCACTTATGGCAAACAGGCAGGACACTGCAATATCCCGTTATTGAACCGGACCCTGGGTGAAGATTTTTATTTCCATGAGATGGGCGATGAGTTTTCAGGGGAGCTTTACAATGCCGGCAATTGCATGGAAGCTTATCAATCTGCACTGGAAAACCTTCCTTTCGCACCCGACATGATCTTCATCTTCGATGGCCATGATTCTCACACCGATGATCTCGGAAGGGAGATAACAGACTGGAAAGATGATGATTTTAAATTTCTTGCCCAAGCCGCACTCGATGTAGCCGGAAAATTTGGCTGTCCGGTCATTTCAAGTCCGGGTGGTGGATATAACACAACAACTTTACGGAGATTAAACGAGTTGCATATGGCGATACTGGAAGATTACCAGCGATAATCATTTAAAAATCCGCAGAACGAAAAACCAACTGGTATGAACCTTATCCTCACCAACTTTGGCCATCGCTTTATCTCCGAAAAGATAAAATTCCTGACTCAGGAACAGATTGACAACAATGCGCTAACGCGATTGCTCTGCCAGGTATTAAAGGAAAAAACCATCGCCATATCGTCGGTCTCTGACTACAAAGAAATTGTCAATGACGGTTACCTCTGGGTCATCGACCAGATTGATGTGGCGGCGATCGATTTCAGGTACAAAACCAACCCGCTGGAAAATGTTTCCCGGATCATTTTCGAATTTACCACCCAATGTAACTTTAACTGTGCCCATTGCCGGAATGGTTCGATGGAAAAACAGACCGAAGTAAATATTGAAAAGCTGAAATCAATAGCCGACACCTTCCATTTGCTCAATATCAAACGGTTCGATTTTGTGGGCGGCGAAGTGTCAAAATATGGTAAGGGCTGGCTCGAATTGGCCTGCCATATCAATCGCAATGGAGATAATACAGTAACCCTTTATACGAACGGATGGTGGCTCGAAGCCGCCGATTTTGAAGCTGCAGGAAAGTTCTACCAAAACGACCAGGAATATTTGTCGGATTTGAAACAAAACGGGGTCACCCATGTTTTGTTCAGCATCGACGGACACGAAGAGCTTCATGACCAATCGCGGAAGCAGATCGGGTTGTATCAGAAAATACTTACCTCCTTCGACCGGATCAAGCAAAACGGAATTAAACCCCGGATTTCGGCGATTATCCATGATGTATTGGAAATGGACACGGTAGTTTCATTTGTTGATATCGCCACAAGGATTTATGATTTGCCAGCCGATATGGATGTAAGTGCAAAAATGAACACCCTGATACAGGATCCTACAAATCAATTCAGCCACTTCATTGATATTGGTAACGGGGCCAAACTCAGGAAAAACAGAAATAAAATTGCAGATATCCCTTTGCATCTGTTGCGTTGCAAAGCTTTTTACCGGCCTTCGCCCAGCCTTAGCATCATGGCAAACGGCAATCTGTCGGTTTGTCCGTTGCTCGATGCCGGCCAAAGTTATGGGAACATCCATGAACAGGATTTTATGGATATACTGAACAATTTTCAGGATTCCTTCGCCTATAAACTGCATGCTGGCAACGAAATTTCAACCTATCTGAAATATCTTGACCAGGATGTTTTTGGAACCCATTTCGATCACCTGTGCACCATCCGTGCGATATTGACATTGCTGGCCAAAGAGATCAATCCTATGCAACCGGTAACCCCCGAAATACTCCTTGAAATTAACCCGACTTGCACCCCAAGCTTCGGAACTTAGCCTGTGCCAGGTGGTTCG
>DYQT01000298.1 GCA_020719165.1 Draconibacterium orientale
AATTTTATATTAACCTTAGCGATTTTGTTCATTTTTTTTTCTGCATTTTCATAGAAGGGCTTTGTAGCTTCCAGCAGTAATCAGCCTGAAGCACCAAAAATTGTCATCGAACGATCAAAGCGTTTTTCATTGGTTTTCGACTTCACAATCAAAGGGTTGTGCAGCAAAGAACTAAGCCAGGACGGAATCACTTTCACCGGACCAGCGAAGATTAAATTTATCAGGAAATTAAACATCTAATAAATACTATAAACCCAGGCTGTGGGAGCAGCGCGATTGGCTCCCCTGGCTTTTTAAGACAAATCAATAAAATCCAAAAACAAAAGAGAATTTTAATTAAGTGCTCTAAAAATTTGCTTATGAAAAAATATTCTGCCGAACTAATGGCATTAATGATGGTTTTCGCCATTGAGGGTTTGTTAGCCCAGACCCGCGAAAAACCTCAGCGAAGGCAGCTTTATCAAAATGGGGTTTACAAACCTTTCGAGGTTCCCGACACCCGTGTTGATAATATGAAATACTGGAACAAAGCCGCCGTACTAGGTTTAACTCCCTACAACCCGGTTGTTGACGTTCCAAAAGGCACTTTTAAATCGAGCTACATCGATGCAAAAAGTGTCGTCAGCAACGATTCCCCGGACGTACCGGTCACTACCGAAAACTCAACCCAGAGCGAAAACTCAATTTTTGTTGACCCAAACGACCCTGATCATGTTTTGCAGTCGAACAACTCTACCGAAAATCCGGTTGGTGATCTTTATGGTGCCAATTATTTCTTTTCACAGGATTTTGGTTCAACCTGGGGAGGGTCGGTACAAGGTGCTGGTGGCTCTAATTCGGGTGACCCGGCAACGGCCATTGGTTTAAACGGAAGACAATATGTTGGATTTATTCAAACCAATTTTGGCCAGGGTGTTTCTTATTCTGATAACGAAACTACATGGACATCAGTTCAGGCTGGCATTCCACCAGGTGGCGGCGGAATGTTGGACAAAAATCACCTTTGGATCGACAACAGCCCTGCAAGCCCTTACCAGGGTTATGTTTATGATGCATGGACAGCCTTTGGGAATGCCAATGATAACGATATTGAGTTTGTTCGTTCGACAAATAACGGGCTGAGTTATTCAGCACCCCTGAATGTAAGTTCAGCAGTAAATGCAGGCAGCCATTGCCAGGGAGTAAATATTCAAACCGGGCCAAATGGTGAGATTTATGTAATTTTTGTTATTTATGAAAGCTGGCCTGCCGACGAAACTGCTATCGGTATGACGCGTTCGTTGGATGGTGGTGCAACTTTTGAACCGGCAACACGAATCTTCACCAATATTAAAGGAATCCGTAACTCCGGAACATCAAAAAATCAACGGGTTAATTCGTTCCCCTCCGCAGCAGTTGATCTTGAGAACGGCAATATTTATATTACCTGGACTAATCGCGGAGTTCCCGGAATCAATACCGGCGCCGACAGAGATATTTACATGCTTCGCTCAGAAGATCAGGGTGCAACATGGTCAGCTCCGATTCGTGTAAACCAGGATACGATTGGTTTGGGGCATCAGCATTATTTCCCGTGGATTACCTGCGACCCGGTAACCGGCGCACTTAGCGTGATTTTTTATGATGACCGCAATGTAGGTGGAGTGAAATGCGAAGTTTTCTGTGCCAATTCATTCGACCATGGCAACACCTGGGAAGACTTCCGCGTAAGCGATGTTGATTTTACACCAACACCGATTCCAGGCCTTGCAGATAACTACATGGGCGACTACCTTGGGATTTCGGCAAGAGAAGGCAAAGTTTACCCGGTTTGGTGCGACAACAGGTCGGGCGTGGTAACTACCTATACTTCACCTTACGAAACCAACAACCTCCCTCGGCCATCCGACCTCACCGGCAGCGTTACCTTCGAAACAGGGGAAGCTCATCTCAACTGGTCATTTGAGCAGGTTGCTGGTTTTGAGTATTTTATTGTCTATCGTTGTAATTTACAAATTGCCACAACCACCGACCTTTTTTATACCGATACCCTGCCCGCTTATGGCGTTTACAAATACCAGGTCACAGCCATGCACCTCGAAGGCGAGTCGTCCGGTACAACGGCTTCGGTTAAATGGGGAGATACTCATGTAGCTGTTGATCCTGAACAAATCATCGAAAACATTGCACTTAACAGCATTTCCACGCGATTCATCAATGTTACAAACGTTGGTCAGCTCGATCTGATTTACTCGATAACTTCTTCAACCAGGCCAACAAAAGGCAGAGATTATTGTACTGCAACAACTTCAACTCAGGATGAATTTATTTCAAATGTTGTTGTAGCCGAAATCAATAAAAGTAGCGGATGGCAAGGTGGTGTAGCCAATTTTACCGACAATATTGCTTTCATGGAAGTCGGGACTTCACACAATATTACTGTCACCAACGGCCATGCATGGGCCGGCGATATTGTTTATATGTGGGTGGATTGGAATGATGATTTTACTTTTGGACTTGCTACCGATGAAGAATATCACCTGACCAATGTTGGTGGTGCAGGGCAGACTTTCACAGGAGTTATTACCGTTCCGATGGGAACACCAAGCGGAGCGCACCGGATGAGAATCCGTATGACCTACAGTACTGCGCCAACCCCATGTGGTGGCTCAACTTACGGCGAAATCGAAGATTACACCGTCTGCGTTTCGGGTTGGATGTCTGTTGACATTGTAACTGATACCCTTGCTCCAGATGCTTCGGCAACCATTGCCGTTGATTTTAATTCGCAGGATTTAACCAACGGCGTTTATTATGGGAACGTGAAAGTCGAAAGCAACGATCCCCTCGTACCATCCATTGACATTCCGGTTCAGTTAACCGTTTCGGATATCTGTTACGCTCCAAATAATTTATCATCTTCTAATATTACGACCAATTCTGCTGATTTGCTTTGGAGTCCAGGCGGACAGGAATCAACATGGGATATTATTTTTGGAGAAGCAGGTTTTGACCCTTCAACTTCCGGGACATTAATCGAGGGAGTTAACCAACCAACCTACATTTTGAATGGTTTGGCACCGGGAACAGCTTACGATTTTTATGTCCGTTCCGATTGTGGCGCAATTGGTTTAAGCGAATGGACCGGGCCTGCATTGTTTACAACTCTTGCTTTCGAAATCATCTGGACCTCCCCCTTCCAGCCCATGTCCATTTTTGTTACCAAAGCAACCATTGATAATTTAA
>DYQT01000299.1 GCA_020719165.1 Draconibacterium orientale
TAATATTTATTGGGGCCAAAATAGATCGACATGGCGACCTCTTTGTTATCTTTTGGAACGAAAGGAATTCCAACCTCTGTAGTCATTGTTTTGAGGTAACGATTGCTTCCGGGCAATGTGGCAATCCGGAGTTTTGGATCACTGAAAAAATCATCGGCAATGATGGTACTGGTAAAGAATTGCTGTTTGTAAGAGATCCATTTGAGCCGCTCATTTTTCAGAATCTTCTCCTCATCACTGGTTTCAGAAAGGTTATCAACTTTATCTTCAGCGTATTTATAGTACAATCCTGTACTCATCCGCTCCATGTTCAAACTTTTCTCCTGACGGTTGAGGTTGTTATTCCAGTTCAATACCAGGAATTTTGTTGCAGGATCAACAAATTCGGCCATGTTAACGAATTTCACGCTGTATCGCAACATGTATTCATCACCCCTGACGGTGTACAGGTATTCGATATATTTTCCGGGATCAATGGTTGTATCTGATGCCGCCATATAAAGGCGCATGCCGAAACGAACAGAATCCTTGCCGGTGACTTTGATCAATGGTTTACCTGAATTGGCTGCATCGGGCCAGTATGGCTGAAAAAAAAGTTTGTTGGTATTGATCAACCGGTTGTTGGAAAAAAACGAAAAACCGAATTGCAGCGAATCTTTGCTCATGAGCGAAAGTGGCCGCTGATCCCATGTTCGATAATCCTTAAGTTCAATGTTCGATATTTTTCCGCCTGCCGAAGATATTTGAAGTTTAAAAACATCATTCTCAATATAGTAAGAAGTATCCTTTCCAACAGCAGCATTTGCAAACACGCCAAGCTCATCTTTCATCGTCAACCGAAGTACGGTAACGGAGTCAAGTTTTTTTCCGGTTGAAAGTACCTTTTCTTTTTCTTTGGCGACACTGAGTGCACGATCGCGGGCAATCGCCCTGATATCGGCTTCACGTTTGGCCTGATTGACCATATAAATAGAGTCGGCTTTACGTTTTTGCAGCAGGAGTTGCTCAGGCGAAGGGCTCACCAGGTAACTGTAACCAATGAAAATTCCGAAAATCAGGACCAGGCCAATAATGGTATTTTTATTCATAGCGGAGATTGGAAAAATGGGTGCAAAGGTACAAAAATGTTCTTAACGGTCAGCGTAGTCCTTTGCTGCTTTTACAAAACTCACGAAAAGCGGATGCGGACGCGCTACGGTGCTTTTATATTCGGGATGAAACTGAACGCCGATAAACCAGGGATGGTTTTCGAGCTCAATGATCTCAACAAGATTGTCTTTTTGATTTATCCCAACCGGGTTCATGCCAGCCTTGCTGTAAACTTCGAGGTAATCGTTGTTGAATTCGAACCGGTGGCGATGGCGCTCACTGATTTTTTCCTGTTGGTAAATCCCACTTATTCTTGATCCGGGGTTCAATTTGCATGGATATGATCCAAGACGCATCGTTCCACCAAGTCCGGCTATCTTTTTCTGCATCTCCATCATGTCGATCACAGGATAGGGTGTAAGTTTATTGAATTCTGTAGAATGTGCTCCAACATATCCCAGTACATTTCGTCCAAATTCAATCACTGCACACTGCATTCCAAGGCATATTCCCAAAAAAGGAATTTTATTTTCCCTGGCAAAACGGATGGCAGCGATTTTTCCTTCGATGCCACGCTCACCAAATCCGGGTGCAACCAGAATTCCATCCAGCTTGCCCAGTTTTTCCCTGACGTTGGTGTCATCCAGAAATTCAGAATGGAAAGTTTGCACCTTCACCTTTACTCCATTGGAGGTACCGGCGTGAATAAATGATTCATTGATCGATTTATAGGCATCTTTCAACTCGACATATTTCCCAACCAGGCCAATATTTACCTCCCCGGATGGATGTTTCAGTGCATATAAAAACTGCTCCCAATCGGTAAGGTCAGGCTCCTGATCACAGGGCATTTTAGTTTTTTTGAGAATTTCAAGATCAAGGTTCTCATCACGCATGAGGATGGGAACTTCATAAATCGATTCGGCATCAATTGATTCGATGACCGAAGTTGGACTGACGTTGCAGAAAAGGGCTATTTTATTGCGGATACCCTCGGAGAGGTGTTTTTCGGTGCGGCAAACAATGATATCTGGCTGAACCCCCGACTCGAGCAGGGTTTTAACTGAATGCTGGGTGGGCTTGGTTTTAAGTTCCCCTGCTGCCGCGAGATATGGGACAAGGGTGAGATGAACTACCACGCAATTTCGGCCGAGTTCCCAACGCAACTGACGAACAGCCTCAATGAAAGGCAACGACTCTATGTCGCCCACCGTTCCGCCGATTTCGGTGATGATAAAATCGTAATCACCTCTGTTGGCAAGCAGTTTAATACGGTATTTAATTTCATCGGTGATATGCGGAATAACCTGAACTGTTTCACCAAGATACTCTCCCTGGCGCTCTTTGGTGATGACCGATTGATAAATAACACCGGTCGTCACATTGTTGGCCTGGGAAGTCGGAACATTTGAAAACCGTTCATAATGCCCCAGGTCAAGGTCAGTTTCTGCCCCATCTTCGGTTACAAAGCACTCGCCATGTTCGTATGGGTTGAGCGTTCCGGGATCGATGTTAATATAGGGATCCAACTTCTGGATAGTTACGGAGAAACCCCGCGCGACAAGTAATTTGGCAATTGACGAGGAGATTATGCCTTTTCCCAATGAAGAGGTAACTCCGCCAGTGACGAATATATATTTTGTGTTTGACATTAAAATTTGATTGATTATCAGAACTTCGGCAAAATTACGCTATATATTTACGATTTCCGAATTTATCCCTGATCAATTCTCCGTTTAACCGCAAGTATCTCCGATGCAATCTCCTCTATCGGCTTGTTGGTTACCTGAATAACGGGCCATTCAAACCGATTAAAGATGTGCTGGGCATATAAGAGCTCCTTCCGCACGAAGTCGACAGTGGCATACTCTTTCGTTGAGCCACCCAGGTATTCTTCCCTTGCTTTACGTAACCCCGAAAGTTCATGAGCCTGGGTGGTGAGACCAAAAACAGAGCCATAGGGCATTTTGGCCAAAGAAGCGGGTAACTCCGCTCCGATGACCACAGGATAATTGGCAACGAACCATCCTTTATAGGCGAGAAAGATACTCAATGGTGTTTTAAACGTTCGTGATACCCCGACAAGGACAATTTCCGCCTTCTCATATTCCGAATCTCTCAAACCATCATCG
>DYQT01000300.1 GCA_020719165.1 Draconibacterium orientale
TAATATACGGTCAGCAGGCCGGTTTTCGATGCTGTCGAGCCAGGTGTTGTCTCCAGCAATCAGATCCATGCGGATTGAAATGGTCGAATTTGCGGCAATGGGGCTGATAACCGGCACAAATTTATTATTTGCCGGCATGCGCAAATTGATGTTGGCCGGATCATCCATGGTTGAAATTCTGATGTATACCGGCCGGTCACCATGATTTGAGGATGCTTCGGGACCGACAAACCAAAACTCCTTGTCAATTTGCGAAAACAGGGGGAGCGATACAGAAAGCAGCATCAGCAGAAAAAGTATTTTTTTCATCTGTACCTCAGGATTCATTTTAATTGCGTAAAATTACAAAAAAAAACGGTTCCGGTCTACCTAACAATCTGAAGCGTTTTCTATATTTTATTACTCCCTTTATGCGCAAAGAGATTGATTTTTTGGGTGAGATGGAAATTTCGGCAGGTGCGTTGTATGGAATCCATGCGGCCAGAGCCAGGAGGAATTTTCCTGACACCACCCCCTTTCATGTAGAATGGTTCAAAGCCATGGGTTTGGTTAAAAAAGCCTGCTACCAAACGGCAGAAGCCTACGAAGCAGCCATGTTTGAAAAATATGGAACGATTTCGGGATCCCAGGTGCCGGATTATCCGCGCGGAAAACATTTCAATCACCTGATCCATGCCGCCTCTGAAATTGCCGATGGGGAGTACTTCGATGCCTTTATTGTTCCGGCGGTTTCGGGAGGTGCGGGCACAAGCATCAACATGAATGTAAATGAGATTATAACAAATGTGGCGTTGACGAATATGGGTGAAAAGCCCGGGAGTTATAACATTCTTGATCCCATCGGGCATGCCAACATTTTTCAGTCGACCAACGATGTGGTCCCGACTGCATTGAGGGTGGCAGCCATGTTTCTGCTCCAGGAACTTGAAAATGAGATAAATGCCTTACGGTTTCTGATGGAGCAACTGGAGACTACTCACCAAAACGATCTCAGAATTGGTTACACGCAAATGCAGGAGGCCGTTCCCAGCTCTTTCGGCAAGCTTTTCAGTACATACAGCGAAGCGCTTTCCCGCGATTGGTGGCGTGTGTCTAAATGCTTTGAACGGATCAAAATGGTAAATCTCGGCGGAGGCGCCATCGGAACCGGCATGGCTGTGCCGCGTTATTTCATCATGGAAGCGATCGGCCATTTGCAGCAACTCACCGGACTGCCGTTAACCAGAAGCGAGAACCTTGCTGATGCCACATCCAACCTCGATTCATTCGTTGAGGTTCATGCCACAATCAAAGCCCACGCCGTTAATCTGGAAAAAATGGTTTCCGACATCCGCCTCCTCGCCTCCGACCTCACCTCCATATCGGTCCCTGTAAGCCCGCAATCCTCACTCGTCACTCGTCATTCGTCATTCGTCATTCCCCAATGCCAGGTTGGGAGTTCCATCATGCCCGGCAAGATCAACCCGGTTATTCCCGAGTTTGTAATCAGCGCTGCACATCGCATTTACGCCAACGATCAATTGATCAGTTCCCTTTGCGCGCAGGGGTGTCTCGAATTGAATGCCTATCTGCCCGCCATTGGTCATGCATTGCTCGACAGCTTCAAATTGCTGATTGCCTGTGATGCAACCTTGCAGAGGAACTTACTGAAAGGCCTGCTGGTGTTTCAAGGGGAGAGCAAAGCCATGCTTTTCCGCAGCCCGTCAATAACCACTGCGCTATTGCCCCTGCTGGGCTATCACAAAGCCTCTGAAATGGCTAAGTTTATGAAAAACAACGGTGTGGATATTTTTGTGGCAAACCAAAATCTGAAACT
Source organism: Draconibacterium orientale (assembly GCA_020719165.1). Lineage (GTDB taxonomy): Bacteria > Bacteroidota > Bacteroidia > Bacteroidales > FEN-979 > CAIVAT01. Next base: position 1,817 of record DYQT01000300.1, read on the forward strand.
TCTATCAGACGAAAAGCTGCACAAGTTACTGCTTCCTGAGAATTTGCTGAAATTGGGTTATACGGGTAGTGATGTGAATGAATGATGTGCTGTAGGCAAAACCATGGATAAACTTCGAAAGCAGTTTCATGTTAAATTGATTACTAGCCAGAATAGAGTATTGGTTGATCAGAAAATCCATTAACCTTCCCATTATCGGCATTACTATCCGGTATAATAACGACAGGTGTTTATGCAAATGATTTAAAAAGAGCTACATTTGTATGATGAAAATAATTGCATGTGGATATTAGCAAACAATTGATTTATTGGATTGACGGGGCATCTTCTGACCTTGAGACTGCTGAATTACTCATTAACAGCCGGAGGTTATTGCATGGGTTGTTCTTTTGTCATTTGACGATAGAGAAAGTGTTAAAAGCGTGGGTTGGTAAAACGACTCTGGATATACCTCCAAAAACACATAACCTGCTGCGCTTGCATGAAATATCCAATTTGTCTTTATCAGAAGAAGAAATTAAACTGCATGAGGTGCTCATGATCTATCAACTTGAAGGACGATATCCGGAATACTATCCCAATCTGCCACAGATTTCTTTTGTCAATGACATATTAACTCAAACAACAACCTTATTACTATGTCTCAAAGAGAAGCTACAGAAATAGTAAGACAGTATATCAATCTGTTAAATAAGTCAGGTCTCTCCATTTACAAGGCCTTCATGTATGGCAGTTATGCAACCAACAAGGCTTCTGCTGATAGTGATATTGATGTATTACTTGTTGCAAAGGTTTTTGATGAACCTGGAATTGCCGCAAAAACCCAAATTTGGGCTTTAACCAGGGAAATCGATACCCGCATCGAACCTTATGCTGTCGGGATTAAAAAATTTCTTTCAGATGATGTATCTCCATTGCTGAGTATTGTAAAACGAGAGGGGATCGAAATTCAATATTAATAATAGTAACCAGTACCGTTGTCACTGCGCTCCGGAGGAGCAAAATTTTGGTAGCACGATGAGGTACGGGTGCATTTCGCGCCGTAGGTGCGATATTATCTGAAGGCGAATTTGAATCAAAATGAATTGCGCACCTACGGCGTGCAGAGATCGGGGTGGTGGTTTACTTTCTACCAATATCTGGCTCCTACGGAGTCGGGAAGTAACAATGATACATGTGTCTGGAATATAATATGCCATCCCCGGCATTGAATTATTTTCGTAATTTCATTCCCGGAAAATATGATATGAAGCCTGCTTAACTGACAATATTCTTTGTTTTTGTCTCTAGTTTTTTATTTGCTCATACAGTTCATTTTATGGGAACCATCAGAGATGAACAGACTCTTAACCCGACTTGCACCCCAAGCTTCGGAACTTAGCCTGTGCCAGGTGGTTCG
>DYQT01000006.1 GCA_020719165.1 Draconibacterium orientale
GGGATCCTGAAACCCTTGTACGTCAATGGGCTCTTCCCGGAACCGAAGGCCTCCGTCATCGCATCGGCGGACTGGAAAAAGAGAACATTGTCGGTACCGTTTCCACCGATCCGATGAATCACCAGATCATGACCAACATGCGGGCTGAGAAAGTGGAGAAAGTTGCCGATTTCATTCCGGAACAGCAAATTGATGGCCCGGACGAAGGAGATTTGCTGGTGGTAAGCTGGGGCGGTACCTATGGCGCTGTTCATTCAGCCGTATCCCAGATGCAGAAAGAGGGTAAGAATATCAGTCACGCCCATTTTCACTATATTATGCCGCTTCCCAAAAATACGGAACAGGTGCTGAAAGGATTTAAAAAGATTGTGGTTTGTGAACTCAACAGCGGACAATTTGTGAATTACCTTCGCATGAAGTATCCGATGCCCAACATCTTCCAGTTCAACAAGGTGCAGGGATTGCCTTTTATGATCAACGAGTTAACAGATAAGTTTAATCAACTTTTAGAGGAGAAATAACATGGACTTCACAAATATGACGGTTGAACGGACAAATGTTCAACTCAGTAAGGCAGATTTTGAAAGCGATCAGATGGTAAAATGGTGCCCGGGATGCGGAGGTCACGCCATCCTGGCTGCCGTGGAACGCGTTTTTCCGAAAATCGGTTACCGCAAAGAGAATTTTTGCATGGTCTCCGGTATCGGGTGCTCTTCGAGGTTTCCCTATTATGTGAATACTTACGGTATTCATGGCATCCATGGAAGAGCTGCCGCGATCTCAACCGGCGTGAAAATTGCCAACCCCAAACTCAGCGTCTGGACCATTACCGGTGATGGCGATTCACTGGCCATTGGCGGAAACCATTTCATCCATGTCATCCGCCGGAATGTTGATATCAACATCCTGCTGTTCAACAATCAGATTTACGGATTGACCAAAGGCCAATTTTCGCCAACCACCCCGATGGGTAAAGTCACCAAAACCTCACCCATGGGTACCATTGAACATCCGTTCAATATTGGCGAGTTGGTGATGGGCGCCCAGGGCACCTTTTTTGCCCGTGTCCCCGACAATAACATCGCCCTGATGACCGAATGTATGTTTGAGGCAGCAAAGCATGATGGCACCTCTGTGACCGAGATCATGGAAAACTGCATCATATTCGCCGACAAAGCCCATGCCCCTGTTACCGGGAAAGATGTAAAAGATGAAACGATGCTGATCCTGAAAAACGGCGCTCCGATGGTCTTTGGCAAGAATATGGATAAAGGTCTCATTCTCAGGGATACCATGCTTGAAGTAGTTGAGATTGGTAAAAACGGAATTACCATCGATGATATTCTCATCCATGATCAGTACAGCCAGGATCCCGGAATCCAGCTGATGCTGGCCAAACTGGCGCCACCTCACTTCCCGATGGTTTTTGGTGTAATACGTGCCGCCATGTATCCTACCTATGATGATCTGGTGGAGGAACAAATCAAATATGCAAAGGAGACCTCCAAGATCAAGAATATGGATGATCTGCTGAATTCGGGGGACACCTGGGAGATTTAGACTTTTCTAGTCACTTAAAGATCTCATTATATTTTCCCGGACAATCTCCAGTTTTGGAAGGAAACTTTTCATGATTAACGGTACCTTTGTTGCTTCCGAGAAAGCGGTTGCCATTTTGATAAGAACTTCCGATGCCACATGGATTTCTTTGGGGTGAACCTGTGCCTTAATTAATAATTCCAGCATGATGGCGGGAATACTGGCGTGCATGGGTTCAATCCCGTTGCTGGGGTCAAGGCATTTAAAACCAATGGTATTTCCACTGTTATGATCAGTGATGACCAGAATATAAGAAGCATAGGGTCGGGTACCGCGAATTCCAATCCGCGCCGGGGTCATGATAAAGTCAGTTTCCAGAATAAGGTCGCAGGCCGGAATTGCGGTCAATCCCCTGATCAACTCCGCTGGCAGGTCAACAGGGATTTCTAACGCTGGCATTTCAATTAAATGCTGAAACGAATCTTTCCAGGAAGGGTAATCTCCAGTATTGGTATATTCTCTGATCAGCACCAAATCGCGATCTCTTTGTTCCGACCTGAAAAAATCTGTTGCATCCGGACGGGATGTTACTTCAAGCGCTTGTTCAAGAAAATGGATCATCGATTTTTGCTCTGCATCATCCAGAAACCACGGGAACATTCCGGGGGTGAAGGATCTGAAAATTGGCCAAGCTTTTTTCCCGGCATATTTCCTTCCAACCGCTTTGATCAGACCCCGGTCTTGTTTTTTAAGCTGCTGATGGTCGCAGAACGAAAGGTTCAATTGCGGGATTTCCAAAATTGTTTCAGGTGACATTGTATCCAAATAGTCGGAAAAGTCAAACAGCTTCTTCAGGGCTCGTTCTCCAAGGTACACAGACATGGCAGGGTCATCATCGTCTGCTGCTGCGAAACTAATAAATCCGGTTGTTCCGGTTACAGGGTCCTTGACCCCAAGAATCTCATAATCAAAAAGAAAACTCCATGGTTTCAGAGCATTCAATTTGTCGGCCAACTCAAATAATCTTATCCAGTTTTCCATAGTTTTAAGTATTTACTGCTTAATCTGAAAAAAGAGAAAAGGTCAGACAAAAAGGCAAAATTGTTAATAACTTTTTTCCTGAGAAATAACGCTGTAATTTTGGCCCATGCTTATCAGAAGTTTTATCCGGTTTATCGAAGAGGGGAGCATTTTCTCTGCCGATGATTATATCCTGCTTGCCGTGAGCGGCGGGGTTGACTCTACGGTGATGGCCCATCTTTTTCACCAGGCTAAATTCCGGTTTGCCATTGCCCATTGTCACTTCGGGCTACGTGCCGGGGAGAGCGACCTGGATGCAGAATTTGTTCAAAATCTGGCTGTTAAGTTGAATGTTCCATTCTTTCTGGAAAAGTTCGATACCGCTGCCATTGCCTCAGAAAGAGGGATTTCAATTCAAATGGCTGCCCGGGATTTGAGGTACGAATGGTTTGAAAAGATCAGGATCGAAAATCAGTTTGATTATGTGGCTGTTGCCCATCACCTCGACGATCAGGTGGAAACTTTTATGATCAACCTTATCCGTGGAACCGGTATTGCCGGGCTGCATGGAATTCCTGTCAAAAAGGGTTCGGTAATCAGGCCCATGATGTTTACATTTCGACAAAATATTGACGATTATGCCGATCAACATCAGATCATTTTCCGCACCGATCGCTCAAACAATCAAACAAAATACCTGCGCAACAAGATCAGGCATGAGGTAATCCCGCTGCTTGTGAGCATCAACCCTGAGTTTACAACTGGCTTAACGGCAAGCATCAATCGCATCAGTGAATTTGAACAAGTCGGGAACCATGCTTTGTCAAAATGGTGCGAAAGTGTTCAGAGAATAGATAACGCTGAAATCGTGATCGACATTCAGCGCGTGTTGGAAAATGCTCCTGCCGAACCCTATGCCTGGGCTTTGTTATCTCCTTATGGTTTCACCGAAACGCAGGTTGCGAATATTCTCAAATGCCTTGGAACGAAAAGTAGCCGGAGATTCCATTCTGCAACCCACACCTTGGTTAAAGAACGTAAGAAGCTGGTCATCAGCACTATTGGGCAGATGGTCGAAGAGAAATCAGTCGGAATTGCGTTGTTTCCCGAACAAAAAGAGATATTTAAACCGATTCCACTCTCTTTTAAACGGATCAGGGACATTGAAAATTATATAATACCTGCAACCGGAAATATTGCCAGCATTGATTTCCGGAAGCTCCAATTTCCGCTAACCATCAGAAGATGGCGACATGGAGATGTTTTTTTTCCGCTGGGGATGAAGAGGAAAAAAAAGCTGAGTGATTTTTTTATCGATCAGAAGTTGTCTCTCAACGAGAAGGAGAACACCTGGTTGCTCTGCTCCGGAAACGATATTGCATGGATCATCAACAGGAGGATCGATCACCGGTTCAGGGTGACTGCTGCTACCTCGGAAATTCTCAGAATCACAACACCTGACACCTGACACCTGATACCTGACATGTTACATATGACTAATTATATTTTTTTTCCCAGTCCCGTGTCCCGTGTCCCGCCTCCCATGTCTCGTGTTCCGCGTCCCGTGTCCCGTCTCCCGTTCCCGCGTCCTGTTTTTTATCATCCTAACCTCGCCCCGTATCCTGATTTTCCCTAATTTTGCTTTTCCAAATCATTCGCTTATGAAAAATGTTATGTTCGGTCTTCTGGCGTTGCTGATGCTGCCACTTTTTTCCGTATCACAGATACTTGATCCCGTAAAATGGACCTTCAAAGTGGAACAATCAACACCCGAAGAGGCTACCATTCTCCTGATTGCCAAAGCGGATAAGGGCTGGCATGTTTATTCGCAGGACATACCACCCAAAGGTCCACTCCCTACAACTTTTGCTTTTACCAAAAGCCAGCATTTTGAACTGGTTGGGAAAGTGGTTGAACCGAAGCCGATTGTGGAGAATGACCCAAACTTCGACATGGTGTTGAAGTTTTTTGCCGACAAGGCTGTTTTCAAGCAAAAAATAAAGGTTTTAAGTCAAAAGGACTTTATGGTGAAGGGTGTGTTAAACTTCATGTGTTGTGATGATAAACAATGTTTGCCACCCACAGATGTGGAATTTGAAGTATTCGTAAAAGGGAACCCCAATGCCGTTGTTCCCGCCAACACAACTCAGGCAACTGCCGATCTGGCCTCAGCCAGCCAGGATTCATTGAAAAATGCCGCCCTGGCAAAGGCCAAAACTGATTCGGTTGCCCGCATTGCAGAACAAAACAAATTGAGCGAAACAGCTGCCGATCAAGCTGCCGACCAGTCGCTGCTATGGTTCTTTCTCGTCTCTTTTATAGCCGGGTTGGCTGCCATCATCACGCCATGCGTTTTCCCGATGATTCCGATGACGGTAACCTTCTTTATGCACGACAGCACCAGCAAGCGCAAAGCCCGCCTTCAGGCCATCGTGTATGGCCTTTCGATCATTGTTATTTACACCGTTATAGGCACGCTCGTAGCCGTAACCCTTGGTGCAAATTTTGCAAACTTTCTCAGTACCCATTGGATTCCCAACGTGTTTTTCTTCCTGATTTTCATGGTTTTTGCCGCCTCCTTCCTGGGGATGTTTGAAATAACTTTGCCAAGCTGGATCGTGAATAAGGCCGATAAGCAAGCCGATAAGGGTGGCTATTCAGGCGCATTTTTTATGGCCTTTACCCTTGTCCTGGTCTCTTTCTCCTGCACTGGGCCGATCGTAGGCGCAATACTGGTAAAATCGGCCGGTGGTGCGCTGGTGATGCCGATCATCGGGATGCTCGGTTTTTCGCTGGCCTTTGCCCTGCCTTTCGGTTTATTCGCCTTTTTCCCTTCATGGCTTTCCGGACTTCCTAAATCGGGCGGGTGGCTCAATGCAGTAAAGGTTGTTCTCGGATTTCTTGAGTTGGCGCTGGGTTTGAAATTTCTCAGCATCGCCGACCAAACGTACCACTGGCACATCCTCGACAGGGAGGTTTACCTGGCATTCTGGATCGTCATTTTCTTCCTGATGGGAATGTACCTGATCGGAAAACTGAAATTCAACCACGATTCAGAGCTGCCATTTGTCAGCGTTCCACGCATTATCATGGCAATCATCGTATTCAGCTTTGTGGTATATATGATCCCCGGCATGTGGGGAGCCCCGCTGAAAGCACTGTCGGGATATCTTCCCCCCACCACGTATCAGGATTTTGACATGAACGCCATTGTCCAGAAAGAGGTTGGAGCCATCAATACCTCCGGAGGAGGAGGAGCCCAACCGGGTAATGATTTGTGTGAAAAACCGAAATACGCCGAATTTCTGAAACTTCCCCACGGGCTCAACGGGTATTTTGATTACAAACAGGCGCTTGCATGTGCCAAAAAACAAAATAAACCGATATTTATTGATTTTACAGGCCATGGATGTGTGAACTGCCGGGAAATGGAAGCCAACGTGTGGTCTGACCCCAATGTGCTGTTGCGAATGCGCGACAATTATATCGTTACGGCGCTTTATGTTGATGATAAAACCGAGCTGCCTGAAAATGAGTGGATCACCTCAACCTACGATAAAAAGGTGAAGAAGACCATCGGGAAAATATTTGCAGATTTTCAGATCACGCGGTTCAATGTAAATTCACAACCCTATTATGTGCTGCTTGATACAAACGGCAATCTGCTCACATCACCCCGTGCCTACGACTTGAATATCGATGCTTTCGTGAAATTCCTGGATACCGGAATGGAGAATTTTAAGAAACAACAGGGAAGATAAAAGATGAAATTTCTCTCTATATCAATTCTGCTGATCATTGCATGGCAATTTCAGCTTGATGCGCAGCAATTACCGTTTTCCCAAGCCAGTGTCACCCTGCCGCAACTTGCATACAGCGCTTGCGCCTGGGGCGATTTTGACCACGATGGCGATCTCGACCTTGCGCTCACTGGAGCTGAAGGGAACAATCCGGTGACCAGGATTTTCAGGAATGACCAGGGCGAATTTACCGACATCCAGGCAAGTCTGTTGCCCTTGCATTTTGGTTCATTGGAATGGGGTGATTGCGACAATGACGGAGACCTTGATTTGCTGGTGACGGGTATAGAAAGTTCAGGAAATCCACACACCATCATCTTCAAAAACACCAATAATACGTTTACCGATTCGGGAATTACACTCCCGGGAGTTATGGACGGCCAGGCTTCCTGGGGCGACCTGGATAATGATGGTGATCTGGATGTTCTGTTGACCGGCAGTTCGATGGCACGGATATACCGCAACGATGGTAACGGTGAGTTCACCAACATCAGCGCACCCCTTCCGATTATCGAAACCACCATGTCGTGCTGGAATGACTATAACAACGACGGACAAGCAGATGTTATGGTGTGCGGCAACACGGGCGGTGGGATAGTTTCCCAACTTTTTAAAAATGATCATGGGAATTTTACACCGGTAACAGTCACCCCCGAACCGTTTATGGGTCTTTATGGCGGGCAGGTAAAATGGGCCGATCTCGACAACGATGGGGATCAGGACCTGGTAATTTCCGGGATGGATATCTATGTTGATGGATACTTTCTCATCTATCGCAATGACGGGAATGACCAGTTTACAAAATTTGACAATAATTCGGCAAATCTGCTGAATCCCACATTCGATATCGGCGACTTTGATGGCGATGGTTTGCCCGATATCGCATCCATGGGCACGATCTCCGGTTGCGGTGGAGCTGCGGTGACCATGCTTTTGCAAAACCTTGGATTCATCAGCTTTTTCAATGTCAGTTCGCTCCTCCCCGGATACAAACTGGGCGGGGTTACCTGGGGTGATTACAACAACGATGGTTTTTCTGATCTGCTTTTCACCGGACTGGATGCCTATGATGTACCGAAAACCGGGCTCTATCTGAACAATCTGGGCGATACGACCTTTTTTACTTCAAATACACCACCTGCAGCTCCTGGCGGTCTCAGCGTTACCATGGATTCAGAAAAAGCCTTGCTGCACTGGAATAGTTCTGCGGATGCACAAACCCCCAGGGATGCAATATCCTACAATATTTGCATCGGAACACAGCCTGGTTTATTTGACGTTTTCTCCCCATTGGCCACGCTCAGTTCAGGCAATCGTTCTGTTACCGCGCCCGGAAATGCAAGTTCCGATACCAGCTGGATGATTAAAGGGATTCCGCCAGGTACATACTATTTTAGTGTGCAGGCCATCGACAACGGTTTTATGCCGGGTGCCTTCTCAACTCCCCATATGTTTTTCTATTCACCCGTGGGAATCGGAAATCATGGAGAGCCTGCATTCAGCGTGTTCCCGAATCCAGCCCGCGAGCGAATAAATATTCACAGCGAAAATGTTGACAAACAGGATTTTGGTATTAAAATATTCGGCGAAACAGGAATTTGCCTCTTTGAGGGAATTAATACTGAAGTAGTTGATATTTCAACCTGGCCCCAAGGTATTTATCTTATACAAAAAACGGACAGTAATGAAAAACTGTCCGTCAAATTCATTAAAAACTAACCAGGCTCCCTTAACCCAACTACTGATTTTCCCCGTTTCCTTCCTTGCTTGCATTGCTTGCATTGCTTGCATTGCCTTCATTGCCTTCATTGCCTTCATTGTTTCCCCATCCAAAGCTCTGTAAAAAACTTGTAGAAGTAAGGGATTGTCTCGATCCCCTTGTAGAAATTATCCAGCGGATAATTCTCATTGGGCGAATGACAGGCATCTGATTCGAGTCCGAATCCCAGCAAAATGGTTTTGATCCCGAGTATCTCTTCAAATTGTGGAATAATGGGAATGCTGCCTCCGCTGCGCACCGGGATCGGTTTCTGACCCAGCACTGCTTCGATGGCTTTGCTTGCAGCCAGGTAACCAATGGTATCGATGGGCGAAACATATGCCTGCCCGCCATGCAAAGTCTGAACCTTTACTTTCATTGTTTTGGGAGCAATTTCAGTAAAGTGTTTTTCAAAAAGTTCCCCGATTTTTACATAATCCTGGTTGGGAACGAGCCTCATGGAAATTTTAGCGTATGCCTTTGACGGAAGCACGGTTTTTGTGCCTTCGGCAGTGTAGCCGCCCCAGATGCCATTCACATCGAGGGTTGGGCGGATGCCGGTGCGCTCTTTGGTTGTATAACCTGCTTCGCCATAAAGTTCATCAACATCCAGATTTTTCATGTATTTTGCTTCATCAAATGGCGCTTTGGCCATTTCATCGCGCTCTTCACGGGTAATCTCAATCACCTCGTCATAAAATCCCGGGATGGTAATACGTCCGTTTTCATCGGTGAGTGATGCGATCATTTTCGTGAGGGCATTGATTGGATTAGCCACTGCACCTCCGAATATTCCCGAATGAAGGTCGATGTTCGGACCCGTTACCTCTACCTGCATATAGGCCAGCCCTCGCAGGCCAACCGTGATGGAAGGAGTTTTCAGGGCAATCATGCTGGTATCTGAAACCAGGATAATGTCCGATTTCAAAAGCTCTTTGTGCGCAATGCAAAAGGGAGCGATGTTCATGGAGCCTACCTCCTCTTCCCCCTCGATCATAAACTTCACATTGCAAGGCAGGGTGCTGGTCCGCACCATCAGTTCAAAGGCTTTGGCGTGCATGAATGCCTGACCTTTGTCATCATCGGCGCCACGGGCGAAAATTTTTCCATCGCGTACTTCAGGTTTGAAGGGCTGCGATTCCCACAACTCAACCGGGTCAACCGGCATCACGTCATAGTGACCATAAACCAACACAGTTGGCAGGGCGGGGTCAATGATTTTCTCTCCATAAACGATCGGGTTTCCATCGGTAGGAAAAATTTCAATTTTGTCGCACCCAGCCTCCCTGAGCGATTTACGCCAGTATTCTGCAGCCTTGGTCATGTCTTCTCTGTGCTCGGCCACCGAGCTGATGGACGGGATGCGAATCAGACCAAAAAGTTCTTGTAAAAACCGGTCTTTATGCTCTTCAATATACTGCTTAACGTGTTCCATAGGGTTTGGTTGGATTTTGACCGCAAAGGTAATTATTTTTCTGCTTCAGTGTAAGGATGAACCGTGTGTTCAGGCAGGCTGATCTTTTAATGGCCGCGCAGATAAATCGCTCATTTCATTGTAGAATAGATACCCAAAAATAATACAATTTTATCAGACAGTACCCATGAAGTGCATTATTCAATTATCTGTATATTTGACGCTGAAATGATAAACATTTGAAATGGATAAATTCAATTATTTGAATCAACCGGACAACTCCGTTGTTGACGGTTTGTACGAACAATATAAACAGGATCCCTCTTCTGTTGATGAGAGCTGGCAGAAATTCTTTGAAGGTTTTGAATTTTGCCAGACAAATTTCAAGGCCGATCAGGGCAATGCTTTTGTTGTGCCCAACGAATTTAAGGTGATCAACCTCATCAATGGCTATCGTGCCAGAGGACACCTCTTTACAAAAACCAACCCGGTGAGAACCCGTCGCAAATACGCGCCAACGCTGGATATTGAAAATTTCGGACTTGCAAAGGATGAGTTGCAGAAAACCTTTCAGGCCGGGAAGGAACTCGGGCTGGGCAATGCAAAACTAACCGACATTGTTGCCCATCTGCAAAAAACCTATTGTCAGTCCATTGGCGTGGAGTATCATTACATCCGACGTCCGGAGGTCGTAGAATGGTTTAAAGAAAAAATGGAACCCGGGCAAAACAGGCCGGTTTTTTCTATGGAGGATAAAACCATCATTCTCCGCAAACTGGCAGAGGGAGTGTTGTTTGAGAAGTTTATTCATAAGAAATTTCCAGGGCAAAAGAGCTTTTCGCTGGAAGGAGTTGAGTCGCTGATTCCGGCGCTGGAAGCTGTAATCCAAAAGGGAGCCGACCTGGGTATCAGTGAATTTGTGGTTGGCATGGCCCACCGGGGCAGGTTGAATGTGCTGGGAAATATCATGCACAAACCCTTTACCCAGATTTTTTCAGAATTTGAAGGAAAAGAGTACGAGGATGATGATCTGCTGGGCGATGTAAAGTACCATCTTGGATTTTCGAATGAGATCATTTCCCACAACGGGCAGAAAGTTCGCCTCACCCTGGCGCCCAATCCGTCGCACCTTGAAACGGTCGATCCGGTTGTAGAAGGTATTTCCAGGGCTAAAATAGATCACACTTATGATGGGAACAATGACAAGGTTGCTGCAATCCTGATCCATGGCGATGCCTCCATATCCGGCCAGGGTATTATTTATGAACTGATACAGATGGCTGACCTTGAGGGTTACAAAACCGGCGGAACCATCCATCTCGTGGTGAACAACCAGATCGGTTTTACCACCAATTACCTCGATGGCCGGTCGAGTGTTTATTGCACTGATGTCGCGAAAACCATCCAGTCGCCTATTTTTCATGTGAATGCCGATGATGTGGAAGCGGTGGTTTATACCGTTCGGCTCGCCATGGAGTTCAGGGCCAGATTTCACAAAGATATTTTCATCGACCTCCTGGGATACAGAAAATACGGTCATAACGAAAGCGATGAACCACGGTTTACCCAGCCGATTCTCTATAAAATCATTGAAAATCATCCTGATCCGCTGGAGATTTACCTGAAAAAACTGGAGGAGGAAAATACACTTTCACTCATAGACGTTCACGGAATAAAATCCGAAATCAATGGCCTCCTTGAGCATGGCTTTGATGAATCTAAAACCATTGTAAAAGGCGACATAACCTCCTTCCTCGGAACACAATGGGATGGATTGAGAAAGGCCACGCATGCTGATTTTCAATGTTCTCCAAAAACAGCCATTGAAAAAGCAATGTTATTGGAAATAGGCAGAAAACTGACAGATCTGCCATCCGGAAAAACATTTTTCAGAAAGATCATCAAAATGCAGGATGACCGGAAGGCCATGCTCGAATCTGACAAACTCGACTGGGCCATGGGAGAGTTATTGGCCTATGGCTCACTCCTTGCCGAAGGCCATCCGGTGCGGCTCAGCGGTCAGGATGTGCAGCGCGGCACCTTTAGCCATCGCCACGCGGTGCTTACCGTAGAAGATTCGGAGGAAAAGTTCATTCCGCTTGAACATATTTCACCCGACCAGGCTAAATTAAGCATTTACAATTCATTGCTTTCTGAATACGGCGTACTTGGATTTGAATATGGCTATGCATTTGCGACGCCCAATGCATTGACGATTTGGGAGGCGCAGTTTGGCGACTTTAACAATGGCGCCCAAATCGTTATTGATCAGTATATCAGCAGTGCTGAAGACAAATGGAAAGTGATGAATGGTGCAGTTTTGCTGCTGCCCCATGGTTATGAAGGCCAGGGACCTGAACATTCCTCAGCCCGTTTAGAGCGGTTTCTGTCGCTCTGTGGCCATCATAACATGCAAATTGTAAACTGTACAACGCCCGCCAACTTTTTTCATGTGATGCGCCGCCAGCTTTTGTGGCCGTTTCGTAAACCGCTTGTGGTTTTTACGCCCAAGAGCCTGCTCCGCCACCCGCGCTGCATCTCAGCTATTGCCGACTTTACCACCGGTGGATTTCGCGAAGTAATTGATGATCCATCGGCCAATCCGGAAAAGATAAAGCGGGTTGTGATTTGTTCGGGAAAAGTATATTACAACATTCTCGAAGAAAAGGAAAAGTTGCAAAAGGAGGATGTTGCCATTATCCGGCTCGAACAGTTGTACCCGCTTCCTCTGAATCAGCTTCAGTTGATTTTTGCCAGATATTCGCAAACAAAACACTGGGAATGGGTGCAGGAAGAACCGGTAAACATGGGTGCATGGAAATTTATCAACCAGAATCTTGTATTCGAACCAAAAAGTTCCATGCCAACCCTCCACCATACCGCCCGACCGGCCAGCGGCAGTCCTGCAACCGGATCATCACGGCTGCATAAGATCCAGCAAAAGCTGATTGTTGAAAAGGCGTTGGGTAAATGCACCTGCGAACATGCAAATGGGTCGTGCAGGCTGCATTGTGCAGAACATGAGTTTCAGATTTTATAACAAGTGTTCTCTCAGGCAACGAATAATTATTTTCCTGCTGAATTTTGATTACCTTTATAGCTTCAGCGTTATTAAGTCCCCATCACCTTCCGGCGAAAAACCGGGAATCAAAAACGACATTATGGCGAATAAAATTGAAGTTGGCAGCAAAGCCCTCGATTTTTCATTGCCCGATCAGCGTGGAAGGAGGGTAAACCTCAGCGATTTTTTAGGGAAGTCGAGCGTTGTACTCTATTTTTACCCCAAGGACGAATCGTACGGATGCACGAAGGAGGCTTGCAGTTTCCGCGACAACTATGAGGTTTTTAAAGAAGCGGGCGCTGTCGTAATTGGGATCAGTTCCGATGACATCGCTTCACATCAGGCTTTTGCCGCCAACCATAAATTGCCTTTTCTGCTTCTGTCGGACAAAGATAAAACCGTTATCAATAATTATGGCATAGGTAAGTCATTGGGTGTTTTGCCTGGCAGGGTTACCTTTGTTATCGACAAGCTTGGGATCGTCAGGATGATGTTTTCGTCGCAGCTTAGTTTCGAAAAGCATGTCACGGAAGCGATTGAGACCTTGAAGAAGATGGACTGATTATAGTTAGGATGCCTGCGATTAACGCAATTCGGGGACGAGAAAATCAGAAGAGGAATTTTTTGTCTTTTTTCAGATCTTGCTCAATGCCTTCAGCGGTGAGTAAATCTTTTTTCTCTTTTGGATAAAATGAGTCAGGCAACAGTTGTATATGCATGCTGAGTAACAGGTGATCCATGATGATCAGCAGGAGGGTTCCCACGAAAGGCAGCGGAACAAGCATAACAGGCACGATGACCCCCGAACTTCTTAAAATAGCGATGGCCTGCTTTTTAAACCTCTTTTTTTCTTCCCAGGTAATCTTCTCCTTTTTAATGTATTTTGTGAGGATTGTAAAGGTCTCCTTCGTTTCAACAGCCTCTGCTTTAATTCCTGTAGAATACCTGCCCGCCTCACCCATAAACATTCTTGCATAACCGGCAATGATCTCTTTAACCCTTGGCAGAGTAAACAAACCTAAGAAATAGGTGATAATTTTTTTCCGAAGGCTATTCATAACTTCGCAAGATACTAAAAATCATCAACAAACGCCTCCCATGTCCCGCGTCACGCCTCACGTGTCACGCGTCACGTCTTCTTCATATTAAACACAATTGCTGCAATCACTCCCGGAATCCAGCCACAGCATGTGAGAATGAATACCAGTAAAATGGCGCCGCACCCACGGTCGAGAACAGCCAGCGGAGGAAATATGATACAAATAATGGCTCTGAGGATTCCCATAAATGTTTATATATTATCCAAAGGTAGCAAAAATGATTTCAATGCATATATTTCCCGATCGGATTGTTCCTCTTCATATGCCAGGTGATATCCGTCGCAATGGTTAAAATGGCTGTTCCCACCCCGTGATGGATCAGCTCTTTTCAATAAGTTCAGAAAAAAAAGCATGAAGATGGCAGCTTAAATAATCAGGCCATAAAAAATGCCCCGGAAGCTTTTGTTTGAAACGAGTTTTCTTATCATGACGGAATATTAAACAATTTATGCATACCTATGCCAAAGAGCGCTAAATCATACTTTACCGGGTCATCCGGATCAAAAACCCTGAGTGCTTCCGTTAGTTCCATTGCAGCCGACCAGTCGTTCTGGCGACGATGGAGCAGCCCCAGTTCACGCGACACCCGGCCAACATGAATATCAAGAGGGCAAACAAGATATGCGGGATCGATGGAGTTCCACAATCCAAAGTCAACGCCGCAGGTATCGCGACGCACCATCCACCGGAGGAACATGTTGATCCGTTTGGCAGCTGATCCCGCCAGTGGATTGGCAATATGTTTTTCCGACCGGGGCAGGTGATCGGTTGAGAGGAAGATGCTTCTGAATCTGCTGATGGCATGAGCCGCACCCCGCTCATTCATGGTGTTGAATAGTGGTTCAAGGCTATTATATTCGCGATAAATATTTTGCAGTGATGTGAGAAAGAAAAGAGAGTCGTCACCGTTGAAAGTACGGTGTACAAAATTAAGAAATCGTTTGAGATCATATGATTTGGCATGAAGCAGAAAGTTGAAGGGCTCACCCTCCATCATGCCAACAAGCCGTTGTGCGTTTGCAACAATAGAACGCCGGTTGCCCCAGGAGATGGATGCTGCCAGAAATCCGGCAATTTCAATGTCCTGCTTCAGTGAAAACCCATGAGGAACACTAATCGGGTCGTTTGTGATGAAGCCGGGGATATTATATTGGATGGTTTTTTGATCCAGCAGTCGTTTGAGTTCGTTGGAGGATCTTTGCGCAGATTCAGGATTCAAATTTGTTGACTTGTCCTCTTTTTTTACTAACCCAGCAAATGCACCGCCGTTAGCAACTCTTTCCCGATCTCGATGGCTTTTTCGTTTTCAGGAATCAGGGCATGGTGGCGCGCAGGAAGAGATTTTTGCAATCCTTTGTGGATGAATTCAGGGGCAACCAGCGGTTTTAATTTTAAAAATCCACCAAGAACAATCATGTTGAATATTTTTGAAAGCCCCCGTTTCCCTGCTTCATCGGCTGCTTCGATGGAATAGATATTGATATCCTTCCGCTCGGGCAAACGGGTAAGTCCGTTCGGGTCGTAGATAAGCAGACCTCCCGGTTTAACAGTTTTTTCAAATTTATCCATCGATTGCTGGTTCAGGATGATGGCTGTGTCGTAAGAGTTCAGAATGGGGGAACTAATTCGTTCATCGCTGATAATCACAGTTACATTGGCAGTGCCACCACGCATTTCCGGGCCGTATGAGGGCATCCAGCTCACTTCTTTATTTTGCATCACCCCCGAATAAGCGAGGATTTTTCCCATGGAGAGGACACCTTGTCCGCCGAAGCCTGCAATAATTATCTCTTCTGTCATATCAAATGAATATCGAATATTGAACAACGAATTTTGATGGTTGAATGGCTTTTATTCCTTTTCAAGCGTTTCTTTTTTTTCTACAAGTTTCCCGTCTACCTTGATGTCACCAAGTTGATAAAATGGGAACATGTTATCTTCCATCCATTTGTTGGATTGTACCGGGGTCATCTTCCAACCGGAATTGCAATTTGAAACGATTTCAATAAAGCATAGCCCTTTGTTTTCTTTCTGAAGTTCGAAAGCTTTCCGGATTGCTTTTTTAGTTTTTCGAACATGATTTGGGGTGTGCACCGCCTGTCGGGTAACATAATATACCCCGGGGAGGTGCGCAACCAGTTCGGTAATCTTGAGCGGATGACCCATTGTTGGAACATCCCGTCCGTAGGGCGACGTCGAAGAACGCATGCCGGGAAGGGTGGTGGGGGCCATTTGACCACCGGTCATTCCGTAAATTCCATTGTTGATGAAGATAATGGTGATATTTTCTCCACGGTTACAGGCGTGAATGGTCTCCGCCGTACCTATCGCGGCAAGGTCGCCATCGCCCTGGTAGGTGAACACAAAATGATTGGGCCACATGCGTTTGATCGCGGTGGCTAAAGCAGGTGCACGTCCATGAGCCGCTCCAAGCATATCGATGTTCAGAAAGTCGTAGGCAAGAACGGAGCACCCTACGGGGGATACTCCGATGGTTTTATCAGCAATATCCATCTCTTCAAGCACTTCCATGAGCATACGGTGTGCAGTGCCATGACCGCAACCCGGGCAATAACTCAATGGCCGGTCGACCATCAGATCTGTCTTTTTATAGACAATGTTTTCCGGTTTATGTATTTCGGTTTTTGCGAATTGTTCTTCCATAACTAACCTCCGATAATGTTTTGTTCAAGTGCCCTTACAACTTCATCCGGGGATGGGATGATGCCGCCGAAACGGCCGAAATGTTCGATTTTAACTTTGCAGCCCACCGAAAGCTTTACATCTTCAATCATCTGTCCGGCGTTCATTTCCACGACGAGGATTCCTTTTACACGGTTTCCGACGTTGGAAACCTGAATTGTCGGGAACGGGAAGAGCGTGATCGGACGGAAAAGCCCGACTTTGATGCCTTTTGCGCGTGCAAGGTCGATGGCTTTCTGACAGATGCGGGCCGAGAGACCGAAGGCGACAAAAAGGTAGTCGGCATCTTCGCATTGGATCTCTTCATACAGCACTTCATGTTGCTCCATGAGTTTGTATTTGGCCTGCAGTTTCAGATTTACGCGTTCCTGCCCGGCAGGATCGAGGTCGAGTGAAGTGATGATGTTGTGGTTACGGGTTTTTGGTCTGCCGTTTGACGCCCACGGACATTGTTTAATGACCTCCTCATCGGTGCGACGCGGAATCTGGTCGAAAAGAACAACCTTCTCCATCATCTGGCCAATAGCTCCATCGGAGAGAATCATGACCGGGGTACGGTATTCATATGCCTTGTCAAAACCGAGTTTAACGTGGTCACACATCTCCTGAACCGATGCTGGTGCAAGAACCAGCATTTTGTAGTCGCCATGGCCACCGCCTTTCACGGCTTGAAAATAATCGGCTTGGGATGGCTGGATTGTTCCCAATCCTGGTCCGCCGCGCACAATGTTTACGATTACAGCCGGAAGTTCGGCTCCGGCCATATAACTGATGCCCTCCTGCATCAGGCTGATTCCCGGACTTGACGACGATGTCATCACCATTTTTCCTGTTCCGGCGCCGCCATAAAGCATGTTGATGGCAGCTACTTCGCTTTCAGCCTGAAGCACTACCATTCCGGTGCGTTCAAACGGCTTTTCAGCCATCAGGTATTCCATTACCTCGGACTGCGGTGTGATCGGGTATCCGAAATAACCATCGCAACCCGCGCGGATTGCAGCCTCGGCTATGGCTTCGTTGCCCTTCATTAATCTGAGTTCACCCATTTGAGTTTCTTTTTTGATTGTTATTCAGTTGCGACTTTGGCACGGTAAACAGTGATTACCCCGTCGGGGCATACAAGGGCGCAGTTGGTGCAGCCCGTACACTCATTGTTTACTTTCATAGCAAAATGATATCCTTTGCTGTTCACTTCCTTCGACATTGCGATCACCGTGAAGGGGCACGCAGCAATGCACACTTCACAGCCCTTGCAGCGCTCGGTGTTGATGACGATGTCACCTGTAATTTTTGCCATATTCTTGGGGTTGATTTGTTAACGGATTCACAGGGCGAAAGTACAAAAAATATTTTACCATTTCGCTTTTTTGCTGTTTTGCCGGTTATTTATTATGGTTCAAATTAAACTTTTTGAGCCTTTCTTCCAGTGCAGGGAATTGCTCTCGTTTCACGAGGGATACGCAAGCGCGGATACCCTCCGTGCGTTCGCTGCCGGTGATGCTGAGAGCGATGGCGCTGATGCCATAGTAAATCAGCTCCTGGAGCAATTCTTCTCCGCTAAACCCGGGATAGGCAAAGGTGAAATAAAACCCATCGCCAATGGGTTCATCTTCGTCTTTGTCGTACACGATCGTGAAACCATTGTCGGTAAACATTTTTTTCATGATTTTAGCCTTCGCCCCATATTCCTTGACCACCTCAACAAAATCAAAGGTTCCGTCGTTGGCAGCTTTTAGCATCGCGGCCAGCGCGTATTGGGTTGAATGGGCGGTGCCGGCGCTCAAAGCGTAAACTGTGCCGTAGATAAGGGCCCGGCCAACAATATCTGTCGAATAATAATTCAGCAGATCGGGTGCCTGAAGGTTGAACAGCTTGTTCGACAAAATCATCAGTCCGATGCGCTGACCGGCATAACTGAAAGCTTTGGAACTTGAAATGAGCAATAAATAGTTGTCGGTATATTTTGCCACGGTTGGCTGGTATGGCGGTTGACCGGGCTTTGAATAATCTTTTCTGAAGTCCATGGCAAAATAGGCCAGATCTTCAATGATGATCACATCATATTTGGTCGCAAGTTCACCTATGATTCTCAGCTCTTTGTCGGTAAAGCATATCCAGGAAGGATTGTTGGGGTTGGAGTATAGAACAGAATGAATGTTTCCCTTGGCAAAATAACTTTCGAGTTTATCCCGGAGTTTGTCGCCACGGTAATTGTACACATCAAAGGTTTCGAACTTCAGCCCCAGAACCCTGTGCTGCTGGTGATGCACCGGAAATCCGGGGTCGATAAACAGGGTGGTGTCTTTGTAGCGATGTATCTTGGAAAAGGTTAAAAATGCGGCAAAACCACCCTGCATGCTCCCAACTGTGGGCAAACAATTTGCGGCATCAACATCGATGTCAAGAAATAATTTTACAAACCGGGCGGCCTCTTTTTTCAACACCGGAGTCCCTTCAATATCGGGGTAAATGGAGGCAACCCCTTTCTTCAGGGCTTCAATTTCGGCCTGAACCCCGATTTCAGTGGCCGGGAGCCCGGGTACACCCATCTCCATGCGGATAAATTTCTCGCCGGTTTCGGTCTCAATGCCATTTATCAGCCGCTTGATTTCGCGAATGGTTGCCTTGCCGATATTTCGGATTTTGCTCTCCTGAAAATGGCGCTGAACAACCTCGTAGTTGATGGGTGTGTCTTTCATGAGTAGTTTTGGTGTTGCTGGTTTGTTTGCAGAATAACAGGCAACAAAATTGAAGAAAATATTTCAACAATCCAATTTTTATCGCACCAAAACAACATTTCCGGTAAGGGTGGTATTTTCGGGTGGAGCCATCGACGATTGATACACTATGATGAAGGCATAATTGCCTGCAGGGCACATGCTGCCCCGGAAGGTTCCGTCCCATCCGGTTTCCGGATCTGCAGTGGAAAACACCAATTCTCCGTCACGGTTAAAGATGTTCATGCTGAATTCTCTGACGTTTGCCGTAAAAGGACGGAAAATGTCATTCAGCCTATCCCCGTTGGGTGAGAAGGCATTGGGCACCCAGATAACAATTTCACACTCCTTGCCGGTTTTCACAAACATCCGGGAGGTGTCAGAATTTTCGCACCCGTGTAAATCCGTGTAATGGTAAACGATCTGGTGATCTCCTGCCCCCTGCAACGCCGGATCAAAGTTGGTCATCTTTGATCCATCGATGCTGTATTCGCCTCCTTGAGGCGTTCCGCCGCTCAACGCGAATGATGCTTCGTTAAAACAAACTGAATCCGGACCAGCAAGGCTTACTTGTGGCGGAGGGTAGAAGTTGACTGAGATGGTTGCCGCCTGACCCTCGCCACACTCCTGGTTGTATCCCGAAACAGACAATGTGCCTGAAGTTGCCGACTGGGAAAAAGTGACAGTTGTTGCAGTGTCGTTATTGACAATGGTGGCGCCGGTTCCGGAATAGGACCAGGTGTAGGAAGTGGCGTTGGCAACATGGCGTATGGTATAAGTGCGGGATAATCCGCCTTCACAAAAGGTCGGGTCTCCGCCAATCTTTCCCGGCGTTGCGGGAGTACGGTAAACTTTAAAAGTGAAGGACGGTACAGTTGAACTGGCCACATACCACCATGAGTTGATGGTGTTGGTGTCTCCTGTAACAATATCCCAGAAGTGACAACCCATCAAATCATTGCATCCATTGAGGTCAACAGTGCCCAGGTCGCCTAAAGGGCTGTCGTCCCAATAAATATCGGGCTTCACCCCGGGTGGCCTCACCACCTCGACGATGTAACCATTGTCGTTGTATTCAATATCGTAAATCGGAAGGTGGGTAATGCCGTGAATAAACCTGATGGTGGCCGTTACCAGCACACCGTTTCCGACAGGGTTTCCCAATCCGTCATTTCCATTCCAATGGATGGTGTTAAACCCATTTCCGCCGGGATTGGAAAGTACATTGGCGTTAATCTTGACATCCCGCGGGTCGGCTCCCGGATTGGGATCTATCTCAACCAGTATCTCGATGATGCCGTCCTGGGTTACCTTGATGCCAAGATCAACCGAACCGGTTGCACAATAGGTGGTTGTGTTTACCGGCAGGATAATTCCGGGCATAGCCTTACCGGTTGGGAAAATGGTACTGTCAGGATCAGACAGAAACACCTTATACTGGGGAATTGTGTGGAACCCCGGACGCGATTGTCTGTCATATGCAATGTTCCCGGTTGATGAACAACCCCATTGGTTGCTGGAGATGGAAAAGGTTCCGCCTACAAACCCATTGCAATTCAAACTGGTTACGATGCTGTCGTCCGACAGGATGTACATGGTTCCGTAAAACCGGCTGGTGGTAGGCGGGCCGAATATCGGCACCGGCCCGCAGTTAAATTGCCACGCTTTCGACCAAACCCGGCCTGTTATCGGTTGATTGGCTGAATTGACAACCGTGATGTCGAAATAATTGAAATTGATGTAGCTCCAGTATGTATAGGTTGTATCCGAATCGGGAGGATAATAAAACTCAAGAGAATAGTTGCCGGGCATTGAAGGTGTATGCCCGATCGGATTGTACCCGCCTGTTGCAGGAAGGGGCCCATTGACAGCCTCAGCGTAGGTGTTGATGAAACCTTGTCCCGACCTGGGAACAAGAGAGGGACCAATCACAATGTTACCGGCCGGGTCTTTTAACTGGTAATGCACCTCCACCGTTGAATCATTCTGGGTGATCTTGCCCAATCCGAAATAAAACTTCTCTGTTATATTTGCCACATAAATGTTGAGCCGGAATTCGGGGGCAGCATTGAAAAAACCAAAGTCGTTGCGCGATTTGTCGATGCACAGCGTCCCTTTCCTGCCGTCAAAAGGCACAATCTGCTTCGTTCCTTCCGAAAAGACCATCAATGGGATCAGCATCAGAAGGCATACCGGGAGAAAAACGTTAGAAAGGGGTTTCGCTCCCGATATAACATTTGATTCCCATCGATGCGAACTGTTGAGCGATTTTATGAAGTTCATCTTTGTCAGGAATTTTAAAATCGGTGGTGTAATATTTTTTACCAAGAAGGGGATATTTTTCACGTCCAAGGTGATGCAGCGGCAAAATGTTAATCTCATTGCGGCCCGTCGATAAAATAAACCGTGCTGTTTCAATGATATTTTCGGGCAAATCATTGAAACCCGGGATTACCGGCAACCGGAAAATTATTCGGCCCTTAAATTTTTCGGCCAAACGGCGTGCGTTATCAAGAATAACCGGAACCGGCAGGCAGGGGGAATTACGCTGGCGCTGATAAGTGGACGGATAGCGGTTCGATTCATTCAATGTTTTCAGGTCATAAAATATCCAGTCGATATATGGAAGAGATATTTCATAGTTCTCCCAGGGAACATTACCGCATGTCTCAACCGCGGTATGGACATAAGCATCATAGCAGCGTTTCAGCAGATCATGAACAAATTCAGGCTGGGTGAAAGGTTCCCCTCCGGTGAGGGTCATGCCGCCCCCGGGTCCCCAGTATTGGCGGTCGCGACTGATTGTCGCGAAAATGTCATGAACCGAAACTTCATAACCGCCAAGCTGAAGTGCTCCTGAGCAGCAGGATTTTACACAATCGTAAGTGGTGCAGCGGGCACAAATTTTCCGGTCGAAATACAACTTTCCGGATTCACCGTTGTGGCAGATTGAGATGGCTCCATGGGTACATGCTTTGATGCACAAACCATCCAAAGTGCATCTCGACTCCCGGTAAAGTGGTTCTGGTATAAAAGATATTCCTTCAGGATTTGAACACCACGCACATTCAAGGGAACAGCCCTTCAGAAAAACCAACGTCCGGCAACCAGGGCCATCGTGAACCGAAAAGCCCTGGATGTCGAAAATAAAACCTTTGGTTAGTTTTGATTGTTCCATTTAAAGTCAGCACATTTAGCAGCGATCATATCCGGATAAGCCAGGGTTGTTCCCATACATTTGCCAAGATATTCTTTTTCGGAGAGGTAGTTTTCGCAGAACTTGCACTTGGCTATTTTAAGCGCCTTTCCGCATATCGGATCATCGGGACCGATTTTTTCTTTACTCAATTTACACAAACCTCTGAAAACATCTACCGGCAGGTAATATTTACAGTCTTTACACGATTCTGCTTCCATATTCTGTTATATTTTTCAATTTATTATTCCGGCCAGCGGAACTGAAAATTACCATGGTTGTCATTCGTCATTCTGTCAAAGTTCTTCGTATTCGGTTCGTGAAATAACCTCGTCCTGGATTTGTTTTCCCAGTTCAACCCAGTATTGCGTGAAACCGGCTACACGCACCAGCAAACTCCTGAATTTATCGGGGTCGGCCTGAGCCTGTTTGAGCATTCTGGAATCGACAATGTTGAACTGCACATGAAAGCCGCCTTTGCGGAGATAGGCCCTGATCATCTCCAGGAATTTCCGGGAGCCTTCGCGGCCTTTGACGACCGACGGATGTATTTTCATGTTGAGCTGCGAATTCTGCGATTGGGCATGATTCCAACAGGTGGCTGAGTTGAAAAGTGCATAGGGCCCGTTTTTATCGGTGCCGGGATAGGCAGACACAGACCCGTCGGAAAAGGTGGTGCCGCTCAGTCGTCCGTCGGGAGTGGCAAGGGTGACCGCCCCCATGGGGCCGTGGGTAGAGACAGATATCTGACAGGCGTACATTGGCTGATCATACAGGGACCGATAGTTGTGTGCCATATCGCAAAACCATTCTTCCCACTCTTTCAGAATAGCGTCGACAAATGGATTGTCGTTTCCAAATTTCGGAGCATCCAGACTTTGCCGGTGAATTTGTTTCCAGTTATGGTAATCTGTTGTGGGAACCTGATCAATCAAGGAGTAGGAGCCTGTTTCCGCCGCGGTTTTATAACCAAAATTGGCCAATATCGCCGAGCGATATTCATCTAAGGTGTAAACATTGTCGGTAAATATATTCTTTTTCAGGGAGCCCAGCGAATTTACAAGATTGGTTGTGCCACAACTTTCGATGTTAAAAGTTGTATTGTAGCGACATCCCATTTGTCCGATGTCTTTGCCTTTTGCAAGGCAATCGGGTTTCAGCATCGAATTTATCAGGGAGGGTGATATTTTTCGCCAGGCATCATGCTGGATATTGTTAGTAAGGGTGAGCACATGGCATGCCCGGCTGAAATAATCCTTAAAGGCTTTCCAAATTTCGTCGTAGGTTGCCAATTTTAGCCCATGAGCCGGGAAAATACGCTCACCGGTGCGCATGTCCATTCCATCAAACAAGGTGACTTCCAGCAATTTCGGAAGGTTCAGGAAGTGAACCCCGACACTTGTTGCAGGTGCCGAACCGCCTGGAATCCAGTGGATCTGATTGTCCAGCTCAAGTGGCATCCAACTGCCGGGTGATGTTTCCAGGCATCCCCCGATGGCCCAGGCCCGGGCCTCTTCGATGTTCATCCCCTCGTGGTTGTAATTGCCAATCAGAAATTCCATGGCCACCTGATTGTTTACCCAGGCCGGATACCCGGTGCCAATTTTGGTGCACTCTACCCCTTTGAGCAGGAATTCTTCCGGAAGTTTTTCATCGTATAACACCGAAAGCGTGGGTTGCGGTGTATCGCAACTAATGCCCGCTTCAAGAATCAGCATCTCAAGTTCGTTGGCAGCGGAGGTGCCGTCTTTTAAAAGCCCGCCCAGACAGAGATTATTAAAGGTGTTGCCCGAAAGAACTCCTCCAACCACACCCATGGAGGCAAAACAATCGATTTCGGTAAACTTAACACGCATGCATTCAAGCAGTTCAATGGTTTTCTCCCGGTTGATAATGCCATTTTTCATGTCGCGTTGCCAGTAGGGGAAGAGTACTTGTCCGACCCGCCCGGGCGACAATCCGGATATTGCATCTTCATTAAGTACAGCCACATGGAAAAGCCAGAGCATCTGTAAAGCATCATGAAATGAACGGGGCGGCCTGGAGGATATCCAGTTGAGCCTGTCGGCCATTTCAAGGTATTCGCTTTTCTGTTTTGGCTCTTGTTCAATGGAGGCCAGGAATAGCGCTTCATCAGCGTAATTTATTGTCCATTGTTTAATTCCTTCGAGCATCAGGATTACTGCCCGGTAAAAATAGAGACGATCCATGTCGGGGTAACCGGCCACATCAGCCATGCTTTCCATACAATTTCTGATAATTCCATCGATTCCAAATTGCAACGGATAATAGTAATTCATCACCTCACGACCTTGCGGAAGCGTATAGCCTGAGTCGAACATACAGATAACCGAGCGCATCAGCGCCTCTTTTTCTTTGTATCCGGGCACAAGTTGCTCGTATTTATGACCAACATCATCCACCGATTTGTTTTTCCATTTCCTGGCTACCTCAAGCATTACAGGCATCTCTTCTACCCGCAGCCCGAATTTCCCGGCAATGGAAAGAACTTTGCCTACACTTTTTGTCACATTTCCCCCCCCTTTCCCCATGGTGGTGTAGGTGTCGGCTGTAAGTTTGCCCGATTCCTGGGCCTCCTTGTATAGTTTATCCTCTGAGGCCATAAAAAAAGCCTCCGACAGCCATGGCATCGGAAAGGATCCCCTGAGATAGGATGCTTTCACCATACACAGAAGTTCTCCTGGAAATATCACAGGTGTTAAATGTTCAAACCCTGCTTTTAAGGCCTCTGCCCGGCGGACGATTGGAATTTCACCTTCAAGTTCTTCCCACCGTCGGGTATACCAATAGGGAAATTCCATTGAAACCGACGACTTTGCCTCAAAGTATAGCTCCCTGGCTTCATGTGCCCGTGGAGTGGGAAGCCTTTTGCCATCCCGGGAGGTAATATCCGTAACAGGCTCATGACCGTAATAATTGATTTGATGTTGGGTCTCTTTTTCCATGATGGGTTCCTTTTAGCAGAAGAGAATTTGAACCCAAAGTTAACGATTCATTTCGTACAAAACACACGTGTGTTTTGAAAAATCATGAGGATTTACGAACGGTTTAAAGCCGCTTCATCTGCATCAGGCTTGCCAGGGATAGCAATACACCGAGAATGACGCCATAAACCGCGGCTACCAGAATCCGGGATCCCTCGGGGAGCATGAAATTCAGGGTTTGAGCAGGTATCCAGAAGATCGGGATGGTCTTTTTTACAACAAAGTTCCAATAGGTAAGCCAATCGCCTTCCACAACATATTGACTTACCGGTATCGGACTGAAAAACCCTTTGATTGTTCCCGACGTATTCATAATATGCATATCGGTGATACGGTGAAAAGCCATGAAAACAGGAGCAAAGAAAAGGTTCAGCATCGTGCTTACGCTGAAAGCAGCAAGCAGTTTCAGAAAACTGAACCCGGGTTGTCGTAAGATATCAGCCGGATTTCCGGATGGAAACTGAACCCCGAATGTTTTCAGCATCATGGGAGCGCCTTCACCGAAAATCACAAATGCAATTTTAATGCTAATTCCAAGAAAACCCCATACAATGGCGCGGGGTATAAGGCCAAACCCCTTTTTATTGTAAAAACCGGTTCGCAGCCTCAACCCCACAGATTCTCCAAAAGTAGCCAGGATGGCAAACTTAAAGAAGCTCATCGGGTAGGCGTAGTGTGCATTTAACTCTTGATAAACCTTGAAAACAGATGGGAAAATAAAAAAAGGGAGCAAAATTATCACAATAACTCCCAATACAAGCAGGTCGATTTTCTTCATAAATAGCAATGGTGAAAGTGCCGGTCGGAATGTTTATAACCGGGTGCAAAAGTAGGAAATTAAACGGGTTTTCTGGTCAGTTTAAGGTTGGGTCGGCAGGAAAATTAGCCCAAATCGCGTAATCCTGCCCCATGTGCTTCAGGTAATTGCTCCAGAGTGTTTCAGGATGGGCATTGATAATTTCTGATACGCTGGTTTGAGAAAGAACCCACGATTTTTCTTTTAGCTCCCGGTCGAGTTGGTTGGGTGACCAGCCTGAATAACCGACAAAAAATCGAATGTCTCCGGGCAATAGTGTTTTGCTTTTCAGCATCTCTTTGATGGTATCGAGATCGCCCCCCCAATTCAAGCCGGGCATGATTGGCAAACTTTGTGGTATTTCATCGCAGGTATGAATAAAGAAAATGCTGTCGGTTTTAACCGGTCCGCCGAGATACACCGGGAGATTATATCCGGAAAAACCTTTGATAATATCCTTTAATCTGGCTTCAATCGGCTTGTTTACAATCACGCCAAAAGTTCCTTCTTCATTGTGTTCTGCTAATAAAATGACCGATTGGCGGAAGTAGAAATCGCGCAGCGACGGCTCAGAGATAAGGATGCTTCCCTGTTTTGGTTTTGTGCGTGGTTTTTCCATGGGGTTCTTACAATTTTATTACTTTTGCGTTGGTCGCATCCGACAAATATAATACCAATTCATGGCCAGGTCAAGCAGACGGGAGAAATTTTTACAATTACGCGAAAAATTGCCATTTTTCGTATTTGAAAAACAGGAGTATTCATTGTCCGCTGTCGGGCTCGACATCAGGTTCACCTTTAACCTTGCCGATCGGTACAAGTTTCAACCGGCCCTTTATGTGCCGCGCAAATCCTTTTTCCTGGCCGATGCACAAATTGCCGGTTGCTTGGACAACATTGTTTTCAATCTCGGCATGATTGAGCTGATAAGTTATTGGAAAACAGCATGTCCTCCAAAGGTGGTCATAAAACCGTTTTGCCTTCATCCCGAACAGGCAGCCTGGTGGAAAAAGCTCTATTTTCATGGATTGGGCGAATTTTTTTATCTGAATTCACTGGAAGTCACGGAAGAAAGTTTCATGCAAATCTTGTGTGAGAATAGCAGCGGGATTATTGCTCCGGCGATAATTCCCTGCTCGTCTGCCTCCGATAACCATGCTGTGATCATTCCTGTTGGCGGGGGTAAGGATTCGGCAGTTACACTTCAACTGCTTGGTAACCGGCCCGGGAGTCTCCCAATGATCATGAACCCGCGGGCTGCAAGTTTGGAAACAATCACAGCCAATGGGTTTGCTGCAGATGATTTTATCGAAATCAAGCGCACCATCGACCCGGAATTGATCAGGTTGAACGGACTTGGATTTTTAAACGGCCATACCCCGTTTTCGGCCATGCTGGCATTTAATACAGTGCTCGCGGCCATTGTGACAGGCATACGGCATATTGCACTGTCGAATGAGTCGAGCGCCAATGAGGCGACCATCGAAGGTACCGAAATCAATCATCAATATTCAAAGTCGTATCAATTTGAGTCTGATTTTCGTGATTATGTGAAACGATGGATTTGCAGTGATGTCAACTATTTCAGTTTTCTGCGTCCCCTGAATGAGTTGCAGATCGCCTCCGTTTTTTTCCGGTTTCCGCAATATCACCCTGTTTTTAAGAGTTGTAATGCCGGCAGCAAAACCGACACCTGGTGCGGTGTTTGTGCCAAATGTCTTTTTACCTATTGCATATTATCCCCGTTTTTGAAAGAGGAGCAACTGATGCGGATTTTTACTAAAAACCTGTTTGCCGACGAATCGTTGAAGCCTGTTTTTGATCAGCTTACGGGTGTGGCTGATGAAAAGCCTTTTGATTGTGTCGGGACAATCAGGGAGGTAAACCTGGCCCTCTGCGAAACCATCCGCCAGCGCGATGGCCACAGCTTGCCATTTCTGCTGAGCTATTATAAAACCACGGAGGAATTCGACCAATACAGCAGGTTTGACTTTGCAGCGGAGTTGACACAAATTTCAACAGAGCACCATCTCCTGCCTGAGTTTTTAAGGGTACTAAAGGAAAACCTATGATAGATATGATCCGTGAGAAATTCGCTCACAAATCGATTGTAATTCTGGGATTTGGCAGGGAGGGGCAATCAACCTATTCCCTTCTGCGTAAAATCTTTCCCGATAAGCAGCTTTCGATTGCCGACCGGAATGAGGCTGTTCGTGAAAACCCGCTGATCCTTCACGATCTGTTCGTTAGCTTCATTACCGGAACCGATTATCTGAGTTATCTTGCCGGTTATGATGTAATTATACGCTCTCCCGGCATTATTGTATGGAACCTGCCATCCGATATACAGCAAAAAATCACTTCGCAAACGGAGATTTTTCTTGAAGGCTATTCAAAGCAGGTGATTGGCGTTACCGGAACCAAAGGCAAAAGCACCACATCAAGCCTCATTCATCATATTTTCAAAACTGCCGGTAAAGATGCTGTGCTGGCTGGTAACATTGGCAATCCGGTGTTTCATTTTATCGACGTCATTAAACCCGGCACAACGGTTGTTTTTGAACTTTCATCCCATCAGCTCGAATATCTGAAGGTGGCGCCGCATATCGCAGTTCTTTTAAACCTTTACCAGGAACATCTCGATGCCTATGAAAGCTATGAGACATATCAACGCGCAAAAATAAATATTGTAAAATATCAGCAACCGTCTGATATAGTCGTTTTTAATGCCGATGATACCTTGCTCAAAACATTGGTTGATCCTTACCTGAAAAATCGCCGGGCATCTCCTTTTTCGTTACAAAGCCAACCTCAGCCAGGCGGGTTTATCCGCGAAAACGTACTCTGTTTTGCCGATGGGCAACAGGTTGTTCCTGTGTGGAACATTCACCAGGATCGTTTTTTGCGCGGAGAGCATAACCTGAGAAATATTCTGGCGGCAGTGAGTGTAGCCATGTTTTATGGCATCGACCTTGATATGATTGAGGATGGAATCGCTACTTTCAAAGGATTGGCGCACCGACTCGAGTATGTTGGCGAGTTTGACCATATACATTTTTACAACGATTCCATCGCCACCATCCCCGAAGCATGCATGGAGGCCATCAAGGCTGTGCCAAATGTTGACACCCTTGTTGCCGGTGGATTTGACCGCGGTATCGATTATTCGGAGTTGGCCGGGTTCTTAATCCGGTCGAACGTAAGAAATCTCATCCTTCTGGGGGCAGCAGGGAAACGGATTATGGAGCAATTGGCAGCCTTTGATCACTCAGGCAAACATATATTTCCAATTAACCGGTTTGACGATTTTAAACCCATCGCTTTTCGCGAAACCCTTGCCGGACATGCCTGTCTGTTGTCGCCTGCCGCTGCCAGTTACGATGAATTTAAAAACTTTGAAGAACGGGGAATCAGATTTAGGGAACTTGTTAGCGTTCTTTGTTAAGAGGCGAACCAAAACAGAACGCAACCCTTTGTGGCATAACCCAACCCTTCGGCAAAAGCCAAAGTGCCAATCTTGTCTCCTTTTTGAATACTGTTGATAATTTTTTGAAAACATTTGAATTAATCTTGGAAAAAAATGTTATCTTTGACAAGTTTGTCAAGAAATAATTATCAAGATGCAATCGGAAAATGTTGGAGGATATATAAGGCAACTTAGAGAAAAGGAAAATATGCCTTTGCGAAAGCTTGCAGCTATATTGGACCTTGACCAAAGCACCTTAAGTAAATTGGAAAGAGGCGATAGACCGGTAACAAGACAAATGATACCAATTATTGCCAAAACGTTCGGACTGGTTGAAAAAGATCTTGTTGTAAAGTATATGAGTAAACATATTGCTTATCAGATTGCTGATGAAGAATACGCCAACGACATCCTGAAAGCCGCGGAAGAAGAGGTGAAATACATTAAAAATCAGAAAGGGAAATGATGCAAAATCTATACAACGAAATGACAGAGTTGCTTCGCGAGGAAGCTCCCGACTTTTTTGTAAACAAAAAGTTTAATAAAAGCAAGGTTTCTGATGCTGCATACAGTTACAATACAGCGTTGCTTGAAATTCTTCTTAAAAACGAAGGACTGAAAAAGCAATTCTTTGTTGAAGCAGGAAAAACATTGGTGTTTAAGCAACGTGAGTTTTTACAGTTCTTAAATAACAAGAGTTTTTTAAAAGACAGTTACACCGAGTTCAAAAACCAAATCGGTTTGCAAGATGAACGCGGTGAATATTATCGTGAAAACAAAGATGTTGTTTTGGTTTTTCCTCACAAAGATTGTGTGCTTGAAGGAGGGCAAGATAAGGAAGACCAAAAACGCGATGAAATATTTTACAATGAAACCCTCGCTCCCGATGAAATTACGATGCTGTTTGCTCCCAAAGCGCTTACTAATTTTAAGCTTTTTGACAGTAAAGGAGAACATCTTCTAAATGAAAAAACGAAAATTGATTTCTCAAAACAAAATCTGATCTTAAAAGGTAATAATCTTTTGGCTCTTCATTCTTTGAAAAAGATAAAAAGTATTGCAGGGCAAATTAAACTTATATACATAGATCCTCCTTATAATACTGGTAATGATAGTTTTCACTATAATGATAAGTTCAATCATAGTTCGTGGTTGACGTTTATGAAAAACAGATTAGAAGTTGCTAAACAACTTCTTTCAAATACTGGTTCGATATTCATTCATATTGACTACATTGAATTTGCGTATTTAAAAGTGTTATGTGACGAAGTATTTGGGCAGGATAATTTCGTTCAAAGTATCAGTGTAAAAACCGCAACTCCAGCAGGTTTTAAAGTTGTAAATCCTGGAACCGTAAATGTGACTGAATATATTTTAAATTATTGCAAGAATAAGAAACTCTATAAATTCAAACACATTTATGTGGAAACACAATATCAAAAAGATTATCAATATATAGTAAAAAATTTCGAAGACAACCCAACAAAGTGGCAGGTAGCAAATTTGAAAGATATTGCAATTAAAGACTTAGGTTTTACAGATGTTAAAGAATTGAAAAAGAAATTTGGTGATGAAGCTGGGAGTTTCATTATCGACAGCAAGATGGCTGAAATAGCTGAAACAAATGCTGAAAGGGTTTTTGCATCTTATGGCCCACATAAACCAGCAGGTGTTTTAAGCGAACTTATGGAGAAATCAAAAAATAGTCCAGATCAAATATTTTATCACGAAAGAGAAGAAAACGATCCATTCATTTTAAGAAACGGAAGGTTATTTGCGTTTTATTCTAAAAAACTCAGAATTGTTGATGGGAAAAAAGTGCCAACAAAAATCCTAACAGATTTCTGGGATGATGTTTCATGGGATAGTTTGTCATTTGAAGGTGGAGTAAAACTTAAAAATGGAAAGAAACCAGAAAAACTTTTGAAAAGGATTGTTGAGTTGGCAACGGACAATGAGAATGATATTGTAATGGATTTTCATTTAGGAAGCGGAACAACTGCTGCCGTTGCACATAAAATGAAAAGGAGATATATAGGACTTGAACAACTTGACTATTTAGAAAATGGCAGTGTAACGCGATTGAAAAATGTTATCGATGGAGATACAACCGGGATTTCTCAATCTGTCAACTGGAAAGGTGGTGGGAGTTTTGCTTACGCTGAATTAAAGCAGTACAATCAGCAATACATGGATGATATTGAAAAAGCAAAAGACGGCAAAACATTAAAAAAGCTCTATGAACAAATGAAAGAGGAAGCATTTTTCAGAATTGAAATTGAGCATGAGAAATGGAACAATGGCGAATTTGAAAAGCTTACTTTGGGAGAACAAAAACAATTGCTTTGCGAGTGCCTTGATAAAAACCATTTGTATGTAAATCTTTCTGAAATGGCTGATGCCGAATACAAAATGAGCAAAGATGATATTGCACTCAATAAAAAGTTTTACGATATTTAATCAAATGCAACAATGGATTTATTAGCAGATAAAATACACGGTTACTGGAAAGACGGTTTTATTAATTACGAGGAAAAGGATTACATCAAAGGCAATCTTAATCCGATGTTTCTCGACCGCTTGTATCAGCAGGAAGCCCTTGCAAAATTTGATTTTTATCTAAATAAATTTCCTGCTCGTCCTAAAGACAAACCAATACATCTTTTGCTTAATATGGCCACCGGTAGTGGTAAAACCGTTCTGATGGCTGCCAATATGTTAGAGCTTTACACAAAAGGGTATCGAAATTTTATTTTTATCGTCAATAGCGCCAACATTATTAAAAAAACCATTGCTAATTTTACCGAGAAAGGAAACAGCAAATATTTATTTGACGATAAAATAATTATTGATTTCAAAGAAATTCACATTAATCAGGTTGAAAATTTTGAAACCGTTCCGTATTCAGACATCAACATTTTATTTAGCACCATTCAGGGCTTGCACGTTCAACTCAAAGAACCAAGAGAAAATGGGTTAACTTTTGAAAGTTTGCAACAATCAAAATTAGTGATACTTTCCGACGAAGCTCACCATTTAAACACACTCACCAAAAGGAAAAAAAATAAAACCGAAGAAGAAGAAGAAAACAGTTGGGAATGGACAATCAATATGATCGTTTCAAATCATTCTGAAAATATTTTATTGGAATATACCGCAACAGTAGATTTGAATCATCCTGAAATTGCCAAAAAATATGCTGATAAAATTTTAATGCGTTATTCGCTTAAAGAATTTCGTAACGACAAATATAGTAAGGAAATAAAACTTATAAAATCAGGTGTTACTACCGAAGAAAGAATATTACAAGCATTACTGTTAAGTCAATATCGCTTAAAAGTTGCAAATGATTTTAAATTTGATTCACCATATTTACCTTTTAAACCTGTAGTTCTGTTTAAAAGTTCAAGTATTGATGAAAGCGAAAAATGTTTTGAAGAGTTCAAACGACTTTTGAAAAATCTGGAATCACAGAATTTAAAGGCATTGCAAAGCAATGGTGGAGCAACTCTCAAAAAAGCATTTGAGTTTTTTAAACTAAGAAATATTTCCCTTGATCGGCTTGCGACCGAAATAGCAGATGCTTTTCGTGCAGAAAGATGTATTATTGTTAACAACGAAAATGACAGCGAAGCAAAGCAAATTGAGTTGAATCAATTGGAAGGCGATAAAAACGAAATAAGAGCTATTTTTACTGTGAAAATGTTAACCGAAGGTTGGGACGTGTTAAACTTGTTTGACATTGTACGTTTGGATGAAAGTAACGGAATAAACACAAATGGTAAACCTGCCGCCAGCACTATTTCAGAAGCTCAGTTAATCGGTAGAGGCGCCAGATATTTCCCTTTTGTTTTAAAAACTGACGAAGAAATGTATCAGCGTAAATTTGATAAAGATTTACGAAATGATTTGCGTTGCCTTGAAGAGTTGTATTATCACAGTGTAAACGACAATAAATATATTGATGCTATTACCAAAGAACTGGTAGAACAAGGGGTTTATGACCCAAATCAGGATGAAGCGCCTTTGGAGGTTAGAGTAAAACCCGAGTTTAAACAAACCGCGCTTTGGGATGAAGGATTGTTATTTACGAATGAGTTGGTAAGAAAGGATAATAAAAAAGTTACTTCATTAAAACAAATTCACGAAACCGGGTTGCAATATAAGCATTTCGTTGGCACAAGTGGAACTGACGAGTTAGTTGTATTTGATGAGGAAGCTGTAAAGGCAGACAGAGAGTTACAGAAAAAATTTGTCGGATCGATAAACAAAGAAATTAAATTAATTGATTTGGGACTAAACATTTGTTTGAAAGCAACTGAAAATATTCCGTTCTTCAATTTTGAAAATCTCAATAATATTTTGCCTCAGTTAAAATCTAAAAGGGAATTTTTGACAAACGATAATTGGATTGGAAAAACGCCCGTCACTCTAATTGGAAGCAAAGACCGATTAGAAGCATTGAAACCAAAAGAAAAAATAACAATTGCCAAAAACATTCTAGCAGCAATTAAGAACGACATCGGGGCAAGGGTTCATAAATATGAAGGAAGCATGGAGTTCGAGGGCCGACCGTTGAAAAGTTATTTGCAAAAAGATATTGTAATGATGGTTTCTGAACCGGAAGAAGATAGCAAAAAGCAATTCGGTAAATCAATGACAGGCAATAGCAGACAAGATTTTAAGATGAATGTAGCTGATGCCGACTGGTATATTTACGATGAAAATTATGGAACAAGTGAGGAAAAATATTTTATAAAATACATTGAACAGGTAATGACATTGCTAAAACAAAAATACATCGACATATATTTGCTTCGCAATGAAAAACTTTTTAAAATCTACGATTTCAAGGATGGTGCAGCATTTGAACCTGACTTTGTGTTGTTTATGAAAGAGAAAAAAACTGATAAGAAATTATCATATCAACTTTTCATTGAACCCAAAGGAGACGGTTACATTGCCAAAGACCAATGGAAAGAGGATTTTCTGAATGAAATAAACATCAAAGCCAAAGTGAAAAAAGTTGAATTACTTTACGAGGACGATAAATTTAAAATCTTCGGTTTGCCTTTCTATAACTATCAAACAAGACAGAAGTTTGAAACTAAATTTAAAGAGGTTTTGAAAGTTGAATAATAAAAATGATTTTTCATTATTCATACATCTTTTACTCCTGTTCAGGGTTGAAACGCTCGTGTACATGAAAAAAACAGTAAGTCTGGTTTGGTTAGTTTTATTTGGGTTAACATTTAGCGGTCATCTTGCAGCCCAGCAAACCGATTACAATGCTGTGGTTGATCGTTACATTCAAAAATACAAGGAAATTGCCGTAAAAGAGATGCAGGAGTATAAGATTCCGGCGAGCATCACGCTTGCACAGGGGATTCTCGAATCAAATGCGGGTCGAAGCGATCTGGCTGTAAAGGCAAACAACCATTTTGGAATAAAATGCCACAAGGGGTGGACAGGCATGACATTGTACAAGGATGATGAAACGAAGAATGAATGTTTCAGAAAGTACGACAGCCCGCTAACATCGTTTCGCGATCACTCCTGGTTTCTAACCACCCGCGATCGCTACAAAAACCTCTTTAATCTGGACATAACCGACTACAAAGGATGGGCCGCCGGATTAAAAGCTGCAGGTTATGCCACGAATCCGGCATATGCGCAATTATTGATTAATACCATCGAGAAATTTAAGCTCAACCGGTTCGACATGCCTGAATCTGTGGTTGAAATGGTTGACAGTCTTGACGATCTGGAGAATCCGGTAAAACAGCCATGGTTGCGGAAGTTCGTGATTTTACGGAGAGGGGCGGGAGATCGCAATGTGTATGAGAATAACCGTTTGGCAATGATCATTGCCCGCAAGGATGACAATTTGATTATAATTGCCAGGGATTTTAATTTGTCGGTAGATAAACTTCTTAAATACAATGATTTGCCAAAACCATCAGCACTAAAGTCGGGCCAGATTGTTTACCTTGAACACAAGCGGCGAAAAGGAGTTGTTTCAAATCATAAAATACAAAATGGAGAATCAGTTTATTCCATTGCCCAGCTTCACGGAGTTAAATTGAAAATTCTCCTTAAACGAAATGACCTGAAGCAGGGAGTTGAACCAAAGAAGGGAACGATTTTAAGGTTGAGGTAACCGGTAATTTTTCAGGAACTTTCCGGATCCCACGATTAAATTCATTTGAGATTCATTTTCGAGCTGTCCCAGGTCGAAGGGGGTGTTTCCACGGATGCCGGATTCAAGTTCGCGGTACCCGTTCTGATCAAACAGGAAAAGTTCGTTGGTTTCCGGCACCACGTATCCGATCATGGCCTTGCCTTTGCTGCTATGCAGCAGGAACGGGAGATTTTTTATTTCACGCCGAAAAGCATAGGAGTAAATCAGTTTATAGTTCCGGTTGTAATAGTAGATGGTATTTCTGTCTGAAAAAATAAACTCAGGCTGGCCATTCCCCATGATATCCGTATAAAAGAATCGGTGCTCGGGAGAAAAAAGGTTGAGGGTAACTTCTGAGGATGTACCATTCTCCTGAATAAAGATTACCTTGCCATCGGGGCCGGTGGTGAGAAAAGGCCCTTTTTTGTTGGTTTTATTGAGGTGAAATCCGGAGATGTGTGCCTGAGCGAACTTGAGTCTTGGCGTTATTTGGGTCTCCCCGTTGCGGTCGAGAATCATATTGGCGCCGGTCACCCCGGAGATGATCACATATTCTTTTAAACCTACTTTAAAACACGACACCGGTTCTGTTATCTCCTCTTTGAGGTTGGGCCGTTTCCATCCATAAACAGAAATCCCATCCATTGTGAAGCAATACACCCTGTTGTCCTGAAAAGCAACCATAACCTGATAATCCTTGTTGTTGTCCCAGTCAATTAATGTCACCCCATTGGTAGCATGAAGCGGAAAACGCATTGGGAATTTGTCGGCAAACCTGCCGTCACCATGAAGAAGGTATAGATGCGTATCGGTATTGAACAACAGAAAAAGCGAATCATTTCCACGAAGGTGAATTGGATGAATTTCCCCCATTATTTTTCCCATGATGTGACGTTTCCAGGCAATGTGCCCTTCATCTGTTACAAGATACAAATTATTAGACATGTCGGTCGCAACAACCACCGGAGGCTCGGAAGCGGATGCCTTAATAATCTTTGGTTGTCCGACAATAGTGGTGTCAAGGGCCACCTGCCATTGCAACGGACCCTCTTTCCCATGATTTGGGTCGTAACGCAAAAAGATGCTTGAATAGAACTGACCATCAGCGTTGCCATACTGAAAAGCAACGGATTCAAATTTCTGCAAACTATCCATCATGGGGTTTAATTGATCAGAAAGATCCTGACTCATCATCCCTTTAATGGAGTGAACTGCATTTTGTGCATTAAAATAGGAATATACATTTGACTTTTCGGATAAATTGGCCTCAAAATCGTTATATCGTCTGTTTTTCGAGATGGTTGATTGTTCTGAAACAGCCGAAATCACCGGTTCAAGATTTTTGGGCTGAGATGCAAATACGACATATCCTTTCAGAAATGTAAAGCAATTGGTTTCGCACTTTCCGAACAACTCTCCGAACAGGGCAGGAATGAAGGCGGGCAGCGAAAGCAGATAGATTTTATGCCCCATAAATTGAGTGGAATCATACTTGATTCCCAGGGTATCGGCAAGGGCGAACAGCGAATGAACGGTAAGTGCGGTGTCGCGGGTGCTGAAGGCATTAAAACCGATGGAGGCCGACGACCTGGTCTCTTCCAGCGTAAAATAGCATCCTTCATTACCCATCCAGGGTAGAAAATATTCACTGACATTCAACTGGTACCGGTCAATGAGGGAGATTACATCATTTTGTTCGCCTGTGAAGTTTTCATCCCGTTGTGATCTGTTTTGAAATCTTTGACAAAACCGTGAAGGATCACTCCATCCATAGGTGGTAAAATAGAGTGTGTTTTCAGGTATAATCGCGGTGATTTCTTTTTTCTGTGGCTTTTGATCGGTAAAAAGGGCAAGAAACTGAAGGTTGCTGTCGGATGCCACGGTTATACCATTAAAGAGCAGTTCATCTTTTTTGATGATCAGGTCGAGTTCACTCCAGTCGGCGAAATTTGAAAATTTCAGCAGGTCGGGAAGTGTTTCTTCGTGGGCAATTTTCGATAACACCAGCGAAAAGAAACGGTAATTGACGTAAATATTGGCATCCACTTTTTTCCCTGCGGTGGCCTGCACTTTGCGAAATCCTGCCGAAGTTCCCATGGGGGTGTTGAGTGAAAGGCGGTCGATGGCCCGTTTGACCAGGTCGGCATGAAAACTTCCCATAAATACCCCTTTTAACACGGCAAAATAAAATGCGTCGCGGTTGCCACCCGATTGAATGCGATGCAGCGTGGTGGTGGAATAGGGCGTTTCGGTGAGAATCGCTTTCCCCGAGTTCATATCGTTGATAAATTCAAGAATGTACGACTCGGGATCTCTTCCCGAAACCGAGGCCAGGTAAAGTGCTCCGAAATTATTGCGGCCACTCAGTGTGATAGAAACCAAGATGTTGTATTGCTGGAATATCTTATTGATTTTTTCATTCTTCCGGCTTGTGGAGTCAACATAATGAAGCTCGTTTTTCACCATATTGATTCCCGGAAAACGCGACATTGCTTTCCAGAGCAGATTCGACCGGTTTAACTCTTCGAGCAGATTTCCGGCTTTATTCAATTGGATGATCAGGGCGGTGTTTCCGGGAATGGCGTTAAACGGAGACTCGGCAGGTCGCTGAAATTTATTGTAGATGGTGTAGCCCAGCCAGGAGAAAGCAGTTATGGCAACAATCACTGCAAAGGCAATCAAAATGCTTCTGAATTTTCCCATGAAAGGTTTTTCTTAAAAAAACATCCGTTTACTTTCGTATTCGGACGTTTTAAATTATCTAACGTCTAATTTCTAAA
>DYQT01000071.1 GCA_020719165.1 Draconibacterium orientale
TAATCGATATAGCTGATTCAGGCAACATCATGCCCCCAAAAACAACCTGGTTTGAACCTAAACTGCGCTCCGGGCTGGTAGTTCATGCCCTGGATTAACCTATAAGCTCATTCCTGGCGGGTCGACATCCAATTCTGGTTAGTTGTTCATATACTCACCAAAAACTGTCTGCAGATAGGCTTTTCCCTCGTTTCTGATCGAATCTGCAAGGTTGGGGTCTGTCCACCAATAGTAAAAATCGGGACCTTTATCATAGGTAAAATAGCCATTGGGTCGTATCCATCCCAATCCATCTTCGGTTGAGTAA
Source organism: Draconibacterium orientale (assembly GCA_020719165.1). GTDB lineage: Bacteria > Bacteroidota > Bacteroidia > Bacteroidales > FEN-979 > CAIVAT01. The sequence goes on from DYQT01000071.1 coordinate 308, forward strand.
TAGGCAAATTCGGGAGAAACAGGATTCAGAAGATTTTTACTATAATGGAAATCAGGTGCAGGCAATTGCACCTGCCTTAGCAGGGTTGCCGCAAGATCATGCTGATTACCAAGCTTATGACAAACGGTTCCACGCAACGAATCTTTGATTATGTTTCCATAAAACAGCAAGGGTATTTCATGATATTCTCTCGAATGAGGATGCCAGTTGCGATATGAATTATGGCTATGATCCGCTACAATAATAAATAAGGTATTGTCGAACCAGGGTTTGGTTTTTGCTTTGGCGAAAAATTCCCCCAAACAGTGATCTGTGTAGTAGGCTGCATTGATATATTCGCGCTCATTATCACCCCATTTCAACGGTTTCGGAAAAGGCTGATCCCATGGAGAATGGGTACTCAGGGAAAATAGAGCTGCAAAAAAAGGTTGTTTCATTGCTCCAAGGTCATTTTCCATATAGCCAAGGGTGAACTCGTCATGAATTCCCAACTTGCCCTGAGGCATGCTCTTTGGAAAATCTTCCCCTTCCATTATTTTGTCGAAGCCGTTGAAAATGATGTAACTTTTTATATTGCCGTAAATCAGCTGCCCTCCAAAATAGAAAGCTGTGCTGTACCCGGCTTTTTCCAATACACCAACAATGCTCGGTAATTTAACAAATTTATCGGGTTGAACAGTTATGGAGCTGATCGGATGAGCCGGAAATCCACCAAAAAGGGATGCCATCCCCTGTTCCGATCGCGCGCCGGAGGCGTAAATCTTGTCGAACAGTATTCCTCCCTGTGCCAACTTTTTAAATTCAGGCGTTATACCGGGCTCACCCCCCAAATCTTCGATTAAATCGGCCGACCAGCTCTCCATGATGAGCAATACGATGTTTGGACGGTTCGATTTGAGGATTACCAGCGTGGAATCTTTAGGAGTATGATAGATTTTCTTCATGATTGCTTCTGCCGATTGTTCATCCATAAATACATAAGGATTATGACCAAAATTTTGAAGATTTTCGAAAATGCTGATGTATAAATTGAATGCATTATTCACAGCAGCATTATTTAAAATATTATGGTCAGAATAATAGGACTGACTTTGGTTAATTGGAATCTGTTGTACACCTCCCCGTAATCCCACAATCAGCAATCCCGGCATGAAAAGGATAAAAATAAGGGTGAACCAGCCATTCCTGGCCAAATGCTTGAGATTCGGATAAAACACCTTCACATAGGCCAGCATACCTGCAGAAGCAATTGCAACAAAAATAAATACGAGAAGAAAAAATGCTCCTGTTTCAGCCGAATTAAAAATTTCGGCAGGATGGCTCAGATATTTTATAACCTTGTAAGTTAACTTCGTTTTCCACTCTGCGTATATTCCCATCTCACCTGTCGAAATTAGGCTGTAACCCACAATGATGATGGCTGCATAAATTTTGTTGAGCCAATTCAACCATCCCGGGCTCCATACCGACTGTATCGCAAGGAGTAAAAACGGAAAGATCATGATGTAACAGGAGGTTGCCAGATCAAGTTTCAGTGAGTGCACAAAAATTCCAATGACTTCGGTGAACCATATTTTTTCTACAATAATGATATTCAGATAATAGAGGATGAAAATCAGCCGGGTGATGTTGAAGAACAACATCCAAAACAGGAGCTGCCGAAGAAATGAAACAAGTATTTTTCTCATGTTGCTAAAAAATGCAAAGGTAAGCCTTAGAGCTGTTCGCTCAAATGTGTATTTTTGCGATACGGAAAATCTACCTATTTTGAATATTGCCAACAACCTCCTTTCTGTAAATAAAACAATTCCCGACAAGGTAAGCCTGGTAGCGGTGTCGAAACAGCAATCTGATTTGTCTATCATGGATGCATATATGGCGGGTCAGCGAATATTCGGAGAAAATAAAGCACAGGAACTGGTTAAGAAACATGCGGTTCTGCCTTCCGATATTGAATGGCATTTTATCGGACACCTGCAGTCAAATAAGATCCGGTATATCGCTTCATTCATCAGTCTCATTCACAGCATCGATGGAATTAACCTGCTGAAAGAAGTGAATAAGGAGGCACTAAAAAACAATCGTGTAATTGACTGTTTGCTCCAATTTCATATTGCAACGGAAGAGTCAAAATTCGGCATGAATCCCGGTGAGGCCATTGAACTCCTTGAATCGGATCAATACCAAACCATGAAAAATATCAGGATTTGCGGTGTTATGGGGATGAGTAGTTTTTCGCAAGAGATGGACAAGGTGAGGCAGGAATTCAGAAATTTGCATGATTATTTTATTGCCATTAAAGACCGCTATTTCAAGAACCAGGAAGCCTTTCATACCATTTCGATGGGCATGTCGGGCGATTATACGATCGCCATTGAGGAAGGCAGCACCATGGTTCGCATCGGTACTGCTATTTTCGGTGACCGGAATTATTCATAAAGACAATGGAAATAATATGAAAAACTATCTTGCCATTCTGTTTATACTATTGATTTTCATCCTAAAGGCACAATCCCAGAGTATGCTTCCTCCGTGTTGCTACATGCGGTTAGAAGGCAAAATGGATCCACAAACCAATATGATCATGCACCTTGTAAAAGTGAATGACAGTCTTTATGGAGATTGTAATTCAGGACTATTTTCCGGGAAAATAACCCCCAAAGGGAAGTTCTCGCTTACAGGGGGTGAAGCGGAGCATGAGGTGGAAATCAAAGGGCAATTTAAAGACCGTCAACATGTTACGGTAACCTGGGAAATCAAGGGAGATAAGATTAAAAAGTTTACATTTGATATGATTGATAAATTTCCGGAAGGGTCCACTCCGCTGCGGGTTTTTTTCGAAACGGGATCAAAGAAGATCTCCAAGGATCCAAAGTCTCCAAAGGCCTCTGTAAAATTGGCACTGTTGGCACCGCAGATAACCGAGAACCATCCTTCAGGGATCGATACGCTGAATCGCAGCATGTTAAATAGTTTCAGCGAGTCGGGTGATTTAACAGTTGAACCGGAGTCGGCTGAAACAATCATCGAAACAGTTAAAAAGGAGTTTCTTGACAACTACATCAGCAGCAATGAAACCATGTATAAGGAGATGCCAGGGGCAAGTTTTGAATGGGAGTTGTTGAAATTTACGCACATAATATATAATGATGACAGCAAATTAACTTATTACATTCTGAATTACACTTTTACCGGCGGAGCCCATGGACTTGAGACACAAATCTATAATTCCATTGACATAAAATCGGGAAAAACCCTTTCTCTGGGTGATTTGTTAAAACCAGGTTATGAAAACAAACTCACTGGTTTATTAACAGACAAATTGCATCAGATGTTAAAGTTGCCTGCCCTGGATAAACTCACTGAATCGGGATATTTTACTGACGAAGTCAAGCCAAACGACAACTTTTATCTGACCCGGCAAGGTATCGGTTTCTATTACAACCATTATGAGATTGCGCCCTATTCTTTTGGGGCCACAAATATTTTTCTCACACGCGATGAGTTGAAGGGGCTTTTAAAGAAGCCTTAACAAACCGCTCTTTTCCATGAATATCAGGTAATACTTTGGCTTCATCGAACCCGAATGAAAGCACCAATTCTTTTACCTCATTGCCAAGCCGTTCATTGATCTCAAGATACAGGCAGGCAGGCGGGATCATGTTTTTTATGGCAAATGATGAGATATTTCGGTAAAAAATCAGCGGATCATGGTCGGATACAAACAAGGCAATGTGCGGTTCAAACTCAATCACATTTCGATGCATCAATGTTCGTTCACTTTCCGTTACATAGGGAGGATTGCTCACGATCACATTGAATTGCTCCAACCCGGGTAATGATGTAAGGTTCAGAATATCGGCCTGAATGAACAACACTTCACAATCGTGTGCTTTCGCATTAACCCTGGCAATTTCCAGAGCGGCAGCAGAAATATCGATTGCTGTAACCTTAGCCCCGGGAAAATTTTTTTTCAAATCAATGGCAATGCAGCCTGAGCCTGTCCCAATATCCAGGATGGAAAGTTGTTTGTCCTGAAAAGCATACAGATCTGATTTGATCAATGCGCAAAGTTCTGCTGTTTCGGGTCGTGGTACCAGTACATTTTGATCAACAGCAAGCAATAAGTCATCGAACCAGGCTTTTCCCAACAGGTATTGAACAGGTTTGCCCGTACATAATTCCTTCAATGCGCTGTTAAACAATACCATGGCCTGATCAGAAATTTCAGTATCAACCGATAAATGAACCTTTGGTTTGTTCCATCCCAGAAACTCATCGAACAGCATATAAACGAACTGCCTTATTTCATCGGGAGGGTACAGCCCCGAAAGTTGAGACTGGAACTGAGTGATCAAATTTTTTACCAAATTCCCCGTTACTTCCATTCTGCGAAAGTAAAAATAAAAGTAACTTCGCCACGATGGATGCAATAAAAGATTCTTTTCTTTCAATTTCAGGCGAAGGCAGGGGGCTTTTCAGAGATAAAGCCAGTAAATTCATTGCAGTTGCTCTCCCTGTTTCATCAGAGGAGGAGGTAAAAGCCAGACTGGAAGAGCTCAGAAAAGAATACCATGATGCCAACCATCATTGCTATGCCTATCGTTTGGGCCTGGATAATCATACTTATCGCACCAATGATGATGGGGAGCCATCCGGGTCAGCCGGAAAACCAATCTATGGCCAAATTCTTTCCATGGAACTTTCCGATGTGCTCGTGGTGGTGATCAGGTATTTTGGAGGAACCAAGCTTGGAATTCCCGGCCTCATCCATGCCTATCGCACGGCAGCCCGGGAAGCCCTGGAGCAAACATCAATTTTTGAAAAAATCGTCCGGGTTCAATTTACCGTCACATTTGATTATCCGGCAATGAACGAAATCATGCGTATTTTAAAAGAGGAAGGCGTAAAAATCGTTCATCAAAATTCGTTGGAAAAGTGCGAAATCGAATTTCAGATACGCAGGAGTCACGCTTCAAAAATTCAAGCCCGTATGAGCCGCCTGCGAAACGTAATTTTAACAATAGCCTGACAAATTCGTTTAAATATCGGGCATGATTCAAACATAAAAATTGTAAGCAAAGTATTGATTTTCCTAACTAATTGAATAACAATTACAACATTATTTATAATTGCTCTTGATAACAAAAAGTGCACCCGTCCTATCACCAATCAATACACTGATGGATCGTTAAATAGGCACTTAAATATAGACTTATGCTTGAAGCCTAAGGGCATTTTTTGAAAACATTTTTTTAATTTATCAAGGGTAAAAAGTTTTTTTTATTCACTTTTTTTTTCAAAATTTGTTAATTAAATCGACTGCCCCTTCAACTGAGGATTTTGACTTGCTTGCAAATTCCAACAACTTGATAACTATAAATATAAAAGAAAAGAGAAATTAATCATTCATGGTAATTTAATTAATGGAAAAGAGCGCTGTTGAAGTTTGGGAAAATTGCCTGAAAGTCATAAAGGATAATATTAACTATCAAAGCTTCAAAACCTGGTTTCTTCCGATCAATGCGGTGAAGTTACAGGATCATGTTTTAACAATTCAGGTTCCCAGCCAGTTTTTTTATGAATGGCTGGAAGAACACTATATCGGTTTGCTTAAAAAGACAATCAGAAAAGAACTGGGAACAGAAGGAAGATTGGAATACAGCATTATTGTAGATAATTCCGATACAGATCCGGGCCCTTACACGATCAAGGTACCAACAGGCGATAAAAAAGCAACCTTAAATCCCTCTGTGTCTATGCCCATCGATTTAAACCGGGGTACTTCAAAAGAAATTCCAAACCCGTTTATTATACCCGGGTTGAAAAAGATTAAAATCAACTCTCAACTAATTGAGAGTTACTCTTTTGACAATTTCATTGAGGGGGATTGCAACCGTTTGGCAAGGTCGGCAGGTTTTGCGATTGCCAGTAACCCCGGGAAAACTGCATTTAATCCACTCCTTATATATAGTGTTACCGGATTAGGAAAAACCCACTTGTCGCATGCCATTGGCCTTCAAGTCAAAAATAATTTCCCGGAGAAGACAGTTCTTTATGTCACAACCGATCAATTCACCAATCAGTTCATCGATTCGGTGAGGAATAACAATCAAAATGATTTCATTCATTTCTACCAGATGATTGATGTTCTAATCCTGGATGACATTCACAATCTGGCCGGTAAAGAAAAAACCCAGGATGTGTTTTTTCATATTTTCAATCATCTTCACCAAAAGAGCAATCAGATCATCCTGACCTCCGACAAACCACCTGTGGAGATGAAAGGCATTGAGCCGCGACTCCTGTCGAGGTTCAAGTGGGGCTTATCTGCCGATTTGCAAATTCCTGACCTGGAAACCCGCATTGCCATATTGCATAAAAAACTTTACAACGACGGCATTCAGATACCCAATGAGGTTATTGAGTATCTGGCCTACAACATCAATACGAATATTCGGGAACTTGAAGGCGCCCTGATCTCATTGCTGGCTCAATCCTCCTTAAACAAGAAAACCATTACCCTGGAACTTGCCAAGCAAATGATTGGCAAGTTTGTAAAAAACACATCCCGTGAGATTTCAATTGATTACATACAAAAAGTGGTGTGTGAATTTTTCAATATTCCGGTAGAGATGATCTACTCAAAAACCAGGAAAAGGGAAATTGTCCAGGCACGCCAGCTTTCGATGTATTTTTCAAAAAAGCATACCAAATCCTCCCTGGCCAGCATTGGGCTTCACTGTGGAAATAAAGACCATGCAACGGTGCTGCATGCCTGTCGTACCGTAAACAATCTTGTTGAGACTGACAAACAGTTCCGTCAGTTTGTGGAGGAGTTGGACAAACGCATCAAACTTTAACAGAATAATAAGCCATTGACCAAGGTACTATTTGTTTGCACCGGCAACATTTGTCGCTCTCCGATGGCAGAAGGTATTCTCCGTGAAAAGTTAAGAATATCCAAAATACCTGTCGAGGTGGATTCCTGCGGTTTTGAAGCGTTTCATGTTGGCGATCCACCCGATTCGCGGGCACAGGAGGTTGCCCGAAAACGTGGAATCGATTTGTCATCGCATCGCGCGCGGTTGTTTACTCCCCTTGATTTTGATGAATTCGATTTTATATATGCAATGGATTCATCCCATTTCAAAAAAATCACAAGACTTGCACGAAATGAATCCGATCTCGCCAAGGTTGATTTTATGTTAAACGTGCTCTATCCGGGACAAAATCTTGATGTTCTGGATCCCTGGTATGAGGGCATGAAAGCTTTTGAACAGGTATATTTACAATTGGACGATGCCTGCAATCATATTATTGAGGTACTTTCGGGCAAATCCGTTTAATCGATGAACAAAATCACCTCGATAGAGGCCACTACCATTCGGGATGCATCCAGGCGAATATCCGGCTTTATTAATCACACGCCTGTTCTGACCTCCCAAACCATCAACCGACTGTTCGGTTCCGAGGTTTTTCTAAAATGTGAAAATTTCCAGAAGGTCGGCGCATTTAAAGCGCGGGGAGCAACCAATGCGGTGTTATCACTGGATAAAGAGTTATTGTCTCATGGTGTTGCAACACATTCCTCAGGCAATCATGCACAGGCGCTTTCATGGGCTGCCTCTTTGGTGAATTCCAAGGCATTCATTGTCATGCCTGTTAACTCGTCGAAGGTGAAGGTTGCCGCGGTCAGGGAGTATGGTGGAATAATCACTTTTTGTGAGCCTGATCTTGCTTCACGGGAGTCAACGCTGATGCGCATTCTTGAACAAACAGGCGCAACTGAAATCCATCCTTACAATAATGAACGCATTATTGCCGGTCAGGCCACGGCTGCGCTTGAACTCATTGAGGAGGTAAAAGATCTGGATATTGTGATGGCGCCGGTTGGCGGAGGAGGCTTACTCAGCGGAACCTCACTTGCAGTGCATTATTTTCAACCCACCGGAATCGTGATTGCGGCAGAACCAGAACAGGCAAACGACGCCTACCTATCCTTTACCCAACGCAAATTTATTCCGTCCCGCAATCCCGAAACCATTGCTGACGGACTGCTCACTTCACTTGGTTCTATTACCTTTCCGATCATCCTCAACCATGTTCATCAAATCGTTACCGTGCGTGAGGAAAGCATTGTGAAATCGATGCGCTTTTTATGGGAGCGGATGAAAATTCTTGTTGAGCCATCCTCTGCAGTTCCATTTGCCGCTTTAATGGAGGGGAAAGTGGATATTGCCGGTAAAAAAGTGGGAATCATCATCTCGGGAGGTAACGTTGACCTTGATCATTTACCCTGGACAATCCATGGTTAAAGGAAATTTATATTTGATTCCAGCCATGCTGGCTGAAGGCAATGTAGCATCTGTGCTGCCCGAAGGAACCCTTTCCGTTATCAGGCGACTCAAATACTTCATCGTTGAAGAGATGCGAACTGCACGCCGGTTTTTGATCAAGGCAGGCATTCAATATCCCATCGATGATCTTACTTTCCTGGTATTTAACGAGCATTCCAAATCACAGCAACTGGATGAATACCTGGCCGAGGCTATGAATGGCAACGATATTGGCTTGTTGTCGGAGGCCGGTGTACCCTGCGTGGCCGACCCGGGGTCGATGATTGTGAGGGCTGCTCATGAATCCGGCATCCGGGTTGTTCCATTAACAGGGCCCTCCTCCATCCTGCTCGCTCTGATGGCTTCAGGGTTTAACGGGCAAAACTTTGCCTTCCCCGGGTATCTGCCGGCCGATAAAATAATGCGGGTAAAAAAAATCAGGGAGCTTGAAAAAATAATTTATGAAAAGGATCAAACGCAAATTTTTATTGAAACCCCTTACAGAAACATTCAGCTTTTTGAATCATTAATACAAGCATGCAAACCCGAAACACGGCTGTGCCTGGCAACAGATATCACAGGAGTTCAAGAGGTTATCATGTCGATGGCTATTGCTGACTGGCACAGTCGGAAACCTGACATACATAAAAAGCCAACAATATTTTTACTTTATCACTAAAAAAGAATCTCAAACTTATATTTTGCTGTTCGGCATGTAACAAACGGTAAAATAAAACGTCATACCCCCATTGTTTTCTCACACTTTATATTCAGATTTTGGAAACCATTCTCTCCATTAATAACATCTCAAAGCGATATGGCAAGATCCAGGCAGTAAGTGACCTTTCCCTGGAAGTTAAAAAGGGTCAGGTATTTGGCATCCTCGGCCCCAATGGAAGTGGCAAAACCACAACTCTAAGTGTTATTCTGGAGTTAATAAAAGCCAATAAGGGTAGCTTTCAGTGGTTTGGCCTCCCCCCTGGCAAAGAAAGCCGCAAACGGATTGGCAGCGTTATCGAAAGCCCGAATTTTTTCCCCTATTTAAGCCCGGTAGTCAATTTAAAGATCGTAGCCGACATAAAAGACCTCGGATACGACGACATTGACCGGGTGTTAAATCTTACAGGACTTTACGAGCGAAGGAACACTAAGTTCAAAACTTTTTCCTTCGGTATGAAACAGCGGCTTGCAGTGGCTTCTGCCCTTCTGGGAAATCCCGATGTACTCATCCTCGACGAACCTACCAACGGTCTTGATCCACAAGGTATCGCCCACATACGTGAGTTGATACTGCTTATTGCAAGCCAGGGAACAACCATTATTATGGCCTCTCATCTGCTGGATGAAGTTCAGAAAATTTGCAGCCATGTGGCGGTGCTCAGCAAGGGAAAAAATCTTTTTGATGGAAAAGTAAGCGAAGTACTGGCGATATCCGATTCCTTTGAACTTTCAGCAGTCAATATAGATCTTCTTACCAAAGCCGTTGCAGCACATCCGGTTTTTCAATCACTCATTTCCAAGGATGAAATAATTCAGGTTTACTTCAAAGAAACCGTAAATCCGGAAGAATTGAACCGGTTTTTCTTTAGCCAGGGAATTACACTCACCCATCTCACAGAGCGGAAACGCAGCCTTGAGCAACATTTTCTCGAACTCTTAGACAACAACAAATGATTAAATTACTGAAAATCGAATTCAAGAAAATACTGACTTACAAGATTTTCTGGATACTGACAGGGCTTTATTTCCTCTTTCTTGCTGCCGGTTTGCTCATGGCAGAGTTCATGATCAACAACATGGTTGATAACATGAACAAACGGTTGCCGATTCCGCTGCCGCATATCACCATCTATTTTTTCCCATGGGTATGGCAGAACATCACCTTTTTTGCCACCCTGCGCTATGTATTGATTTTTCCTGCAATTGTCATGATCATCCTGATCACAAATGAATTTACATTCAAAACCATCAGGCAGAACATGATCAATGGCTTGAGCAAGGCAGAATTTCTTATCTCTAAGTTATTGATTATCGTGCTGATTTCTGTTGTGATTACCTGTATGTTATTCATCGGCACCCTGATTATTGGTATTTCTCACACTTCCGACCTTACCTTCGCCATGGTTTATGAAAAATCTGCCTTCATCATCGGGTTTTTCATCACCATGTTTACATTTCAGGTATTTGCCCTCTTCTTTGGTTTTATCTTTAGAAATACCGGGCTATCCATTGCATTGTTCACCCTGTACATCTTTATCGTTGAACCCATTATTTATTATTTCCTGAAAAGTCCGATTGTATTTTCTAACAACATTTCAAAGTACCTGCCGGCAAATTCGATACTCAGCATCACCGAATATCCTGCAATTCAGGTATTAAAGAATTTGATGGGGTTGAATTTGCAAAATTCCGTCAGTTTTATCTCGTGCATGATCCCCATGGGGTATGCTGCCATCATGATTGGAATCGTATATTGGGTATTGCTGAAGAGAGATCTGTAATGCTCCGGTTAAAAATTACAGCCCTTCACGTTTTCTGATCACCCATTCTGCTGTCAATAAAAGAATGATCAGGGAAAACAACCATGGATTTCCAATTAAATCCGACATGCGTTGCTGATAAATGGAGACTGAGCGTATATCTTCACGAGCCATAATTTTATCCGCAAGTTTTTCGATATCGCCAGGTTTAATCAACTCGCCATCGTGTGATGCCGCAATCCGATAGAGCAGGTTGTGGTCGGCAACAAGGTTTGAACTTTCAACATTGACCTGCTCGATGAAAAATTTTCCCGATTTACGAAAAATTTCAGCTCCTACTTTTACGGAGGCGTTATATGAATACTCGCCAACAGGGAATAGTCCGGCGTTGAGATAATATGCCTTATTGGTTTTGCTGAAAACAAAAGGATAGGTTTTTTTTTCAGCATCGGAAATGGTTATGTTGACATCAGGATCATTTATCAATTCATAGGAAGCATTGAAGACCTCTGCTTCCATTTCAACAGGCTCATTTTCCGAAATTCTGCTATTCAGGTGTATTCTAAAAAAACTTTTATCATCTTTTGTTGAGAGGTATAGTGCTGTTTTATCTATCATCAGATCAAAAGATTCATGGTTCGATTGTTGCATGTAATTCGAAATTCTCCAACGCCATAAATTCTCACCGGTAATAAAACCAACCTTTTTTTCAGCTACACGGGTAAACATGATCAAGGGAGTGCGTGTTGAGACATTCCCAATTTTCTGATAAAACAGAACATCGCTGAGCGGGCTGAATTGATATGTTCCGAATGGGCTTTGCAGGGGTGGAAACTCCCTGAAAACAGTTGCATCCTTCTTGTCCACCGAAAACAGGGGAAAATCATCATTGACAATGGGTTGCGATTCGGAAAAGGATTTCAATGAGGTGTTTATTATCAGTCCCGATTTAAGGTTATTGAGCGAATTGAGGTCAGTTTGGGAACCAATGATAATCAGCAATGAGGTCTTTGCCCGGAATAGGTTGCCCAGATCTGTCACACTGGTCACTGAAGGCATCTGATTCAGAATAACAAGATCGTACTTTTCAAAAGTCTTTGGAAGATTCGTTGCACGGAGCAGTTCTGTTTCAAAATGAGTGGACCCTTCGAGCGCTTTCTCAATTGCAGTCACATCAGGATGGGGTGAATCGTATATTAGCGCAATCTTTTGACGGGCATCGAGAATGTCGATGATAAAACTTGTATGGTTGTTGAGCGTGGTGCTCTCACCCGGCACCTCTCCAAGTTTCAGATTATACCTGACCGCACCGGTTTTCCTCGCTTCAAGATTAAAAGAAATTCTTTGCAGTGAATGATCACTATTTGACCTTATTTCTTTTGAATCGATCAACTGATTCCCGTTTGATAATACAAGTTTAGTGGTTTGACCGGAATATTTATTCATCTCTACCAGTACCTCAACTATAAATTTATCACCCAGATAGGCCGTTTTATTCGCGATAATTTTGCGAATAAGGATATCCTTTTTCACAAGCGTATCGCCCAATGCAATGGTAAATACCGGAAAAACTATTTTTCGCGCTGCATAAAATGGATCAGTGCCATCGTTGTAAATTCCATCAGAAGCCACGATCAATGCCGCGGCATTTCGATTGGAGAATCGATTGGTTACTTCGTGAAAGAAAGTCGAAATGTTTGTCTGTGATCCTTTATACGATGCATCGAATCCTTTTGAGAGATTGCCTTCGAAGGAGTAAACCTTGACATCACATTTCTTATTCAAGGCATTTACCAGTCCATCCAATGATTTTGGAAGCACCTTCCGAACATAATCAGAATCGCTGGCCAATACCATGGAACGGGAATTGTCGACACCCAATATAACAATGGGCTTTTCAACAATTTTATCCGATTGCCTGATCAAAGGCCCGAGGAGGAGAAATGCAATGAGCGAAACCGAAAAAAACCTGAAAACAACCATAAACCGATGGGTTGACTGCTTCAGGCCCTTTTTAATGTCGCGGTAGTAGAGGAAAAAAGCATAAGATGCACCCAACAGGAGGCATAAAAATGCAAAACCAAAGGGGTATTCAGTGATGAGTCCCACAATAACAATTAAGTATGCAAACCGCCACAAACAGGAATTGCCTGCCCGGTAACATAGGAGCTAAGATCAGATGCAAGAAAAAGAGCCAGATTTGCAACATCCTCCGGTGTTCCTGCGCGTTTCATGGGAATATCCTGTATCCACTTATCGCGAAATTCCTGAGGAAGCCGGGCTGTCATTTCGGTTTCGATATAACCCGGTGCAATTGCATTGCAACGGATGTTACGTGAACCAAGCTCCTGGGCAATTGATTTGGTAAAGCCAATGATCCCAGCCTTAGAGGCAGCATAATTTGACTGGCCACTGTTGCCCTCTACTCCTACCACCGAACTCATGTTTATAATGGAGCCGAATCGTTGTTTAATCATGACCTTCTGGATGGCCTTTGTCAGATTAAACACCGACTTCAGATTCACATTGATAACCCTGTCCCAATCCTGCTCCGTCATTCTCAGCAACAGATTATCACGGGTGATGCCGGCATTGTTTACCAACACATCAATTGTGGAGAAATCCTCCATGATTTGCGTAATCAACTGCTCGCTGTTGGCAAAGGAGCTTGCATCGGATCCATATCCTTTGGCTTTGATACCATATGCTGCAAGTTCTTGTTCCAGTTGTTTCGATTCGTCATTGTATTGAATATCTGAAAAGGCAATGTTGGCGCCGTTTTCAGCAAATTTTAAAGCAATTGATTTACCGATACCCCGATTTGCACCGGTAATTAAAACAGTTTTTCCTTCAAGTAATTTCATGTTAGATATTTTAATTTGTATTAAATCCACTTGACCAGGTTAAAATCCTGACGGTGAGGCAACAGCGGACTTTTTGGAAACAGCCGGAAAACATAATCGTAAACACCGGCCTGGTTAATGGGGATATCGCATGAGAAGGAGACGATGTTCTTTTCTGATCTCATCAGGGTCATCTCCTCCTTGAAACTGGGCTCTTTGACTTCGTCATTAATTTTCTTGCCAAAAAGCACTTCAATTCCAATATCGGTGCCCGAGAGTTCATTCAGGTCGAGGATGATTTCTGCTTTAAACGATTCGCCGAGAGACAACGGTTTGACATTTGAATCGGGTGTTTTTACAGAAATGACCTCAATACTCTCCCACCCTCTTATCACTTTTCGTTTCCAATTTGCAATATGCCTGGCCATTTCGTAGTTTTTTCCGGCCATGATCCGGGAACGTTTGAACAACGGGTTGTAATATTGACGGATGTAATCGTCTAATTGCCTTTTCATGGTAAAATGAGGCGCAATTTCCGAGATTGTATTCTTGATATAGGAGACCCATTCAACCGGAACATTTTGCTCATTTACATTATA
>DYQT01000301.1 GCA_020719165.1 Draconibacterium orientale
CTCCGATACCATTTGCCGGTTCGGGGTGCTCACAGCTATTTATCCTGTTTTTAAGATCACAACCCGTGCAGCCTCCGCAGGCGCTGTTTGGTTTTTCCCCGGGACGTACCGATCGGTACACTGACCAGGTAGTGTATGCCAAAGCCGCTAAAATGATTATCGCTACTATGATATTCTGAACCATAAGTTAAAATTTAAAGTAAACTTCCAATCTGGTACGTCCCAAATGCTACCAGCCATGCCAGTACGGTTGTATAAACCATGGTAAATGCAGCCCAGCCCCAGTTTGCTTCTCTCTTTACCGCAGCTATTACTGCGATGCAGGGGAAATAAATCAGAACAAAAAGCATGAGGGTAAAAGCAACTAGTGGCGAAAAAACTTTTTCGCCAACTTTCGGACCGCTGGTAAATACCTGCTGTTGCAGTTTGTTCTGAAGCCCGACCGAAGTTTCGTCGGCTTCCAGGTCCGATTGGTATAAAACTCCCATCGAGCCGATCAGTATTTCTTTGGCTGCAAGCCCGGTAATGATGCTTACGCCGATTTTCCAGTCGAAGCCAAGTGGTGCAATAACCGGTGTGATTAAATGACCGATCTGCCCGATATACGATTTCTCCATACGTTCCGATTCACGTTCGATCAGGAGTTTGTTAATCTGTGTTTCTTTACTATTTTCAGGTATCGACAAATTGTTTTGTATCTTCAGGATAGCTGTATCATAGCGTATCGAATTTTTCGTGTTCCTTGGGAAATATCCAAGCGCCCAGATCAGGATGGAAGCAAAAAGGATAACCGTTCCCATTTTAGTCAGGTACTGAACACTTTTATTCCACATATGAATGCTTGTGTTGCGGAGCGTGGGCATGCGGTAGGGTGGGAGTTCCATTACAAAAGGAACTTCCGCTTTTTGGAAAAATACCTTTTTAAATAACAATGCCATTACAATAGCCAGCACAACGCCTATCAAGTAAATTGACAGCAGTACCAATCCCTGCTTTGCCGGGAAGAACGCCGATATCAGAAGCACATAAACCGGCAAACGCGCACTGCACGACATAAACGGAATAATCAACATAGTGAGCAGACGATCCTTTCGGTTTTCAAGTGTTCGGGTGGCCATTATTGCCGGAACGTTGCAGCCAAAGCCCATTAGCAAGGGAATAAACGATTTACCATGAAGCCCGATTTTGTGCATCAGCCGATCCATAATAAAAGCAGCCCGCGCCATATAGCCGGTATCTTCCATCAACGATATGCAAAAGAAGAGGATCAGAATATTGGGCAGAAAAACAATCACGCCGCCAACTCCGCCGATAATCCCGTCAATGATCAGGTCGTGAAGCGCACCTTCGGGCATGGCATTGCCGGTTGTATCACTGAGCCAGCCCAGGCCCGTATTAATCCAGTTCATGGGATAACTGCCTAAAGTAAAAGTAACCTGGAACATAGCCCACATAAAGAACAGGAATACAGGAAACCCCAGCCATTTATGGGTTAATACTGAATCGGCATTGTGACCGGCTTTTCGTTTTTGTTCGGGTGCCAGGTGGTACGTTTCCTTTAACGCGCCTTTGATAAAGGCATATTTGGCATCCGTCAGAATGGTTTCCGTTTTTTCGTTGTACGCTTTTTCAAGCCTGTTTTGCTCATGTTTTGCTGTTCCAATTATGATTGTAGTTCCAGGTAAATCCGAGAGAGACATGAATGTATGTGAATCATTTTCGAGTAGCTTAATGGCTAGGTAAAGTGAATGATACCGATCGGTAAGCGTTTTGTCCTTATCAATCAATTGTGTGAGCTTTTCTACAGATTGATTGATATCGGCACCATAATTTATATGTATATGCCTTACCGATTTTTCGCTTTCATGGAAAACATCAATCACCTTCTGCATCACCTTATCAATGCCTTTTCCTTTCGATGCCACGCAGGGAACAATCGGGATACCAATCATTTCGCCTAACATTTTGTAATCAAAACGATCGCCTTTGGTTTCCAGTTCATCGAACATATTAAGAGCAATAACCACTTTTATATCCATATCGATCAACTGCGTGGTAAGGTAAAGGTTGCGCTCAATATTGGAAGCATCAATCACATTGATAACCACGTCGGGCATTTCGTCGGTGAGGTGATGCCGCACAAAAAGTTCTTCGGGTGAATATTCCGAAATGGAATAGGTTCCGGGAAGATCGGTAACAAATAGTGTATGATCGTTTTTTTTAATTCGGGCCGTTTTTAAATCAACCGTTACGCCACCATAATTTCCTACCCGCTCGTGTTTGCCGGTAGCATAGTTGAAAAGCGTGGTTTTTCCGCAATTCGGATTACCTACCAGCGCAACATGAATATGCTGGCTTCTCTCGCGTAGAATATGGGGAACCGTTTCCAGGAGATGTGTTCCGTTATACGATTTTGCAGTTCGTTCAAGTGAATCCGCGGGCAAAATTTCAATCAGTTCAGCTTCGCTTCTGCGCAACGAAACCCTGTAGCCCATCAGTTCGTATTCGGCCGGGTCCTGCAAAGGCGCTTTTTTAATTGCTTTTACAAGCGTACCCGAAACAAAACCCATTTCGGTAATGCGTTTGCGGAAAGCGCCATAACCCCTCACTTTGGTTATAAAAGCCGTTTCGCCGTCGGAAAGATCGGATAAAAACCGGTCGGTAATTGCGTGGTCAAGTAGGGGTGAATGTGGCTGTATTTCAATATTTTCAATTGGGTTCAAGTTGTTGTCTTTTATTTTGAATATGAGTTGTGTCTGCAAAAGTGATCTGAAGTGAAACTGCTAAAGACTCAGGTTAAACCGGAGTATACCAACCAAGGCATTCGGTAAAATCTCATCTGTTCCGGCTGGATGAATCACATACTGCAAATCAGGCTGTATGGAAAAGTTTTCGCCAATCTGTTTTTTATAATAGGCTTCAATGGTGGTTTCGTTTTTCTTATAGTTTTTATTGAAACCCGCACAGGCAAATGCCATTCCCAGGGCGTCTTCGGGTTGTCTTTTGGAAATGCCGAAGTAATTTATGCCACCACCGAAGTAATAATGGTGGTTATTGATATCAGCCGGGCTTAAAGCAAGCTGCACGAAAACGCCTGCACTGCGGTCACTGTCAGACTTTTTCCAAACGGTTTGATCAGCAATAAAATAGAAACCAT
>DYQT01000072.1 GCA_020719165.1 Draconibacterium orientale
AATGTAGCCTTTTGAACTTTTCTACTTTTTTAATTTGTTCGGACAGTTATGATTTTTATATGAAATTTCAGCCTGCAGATTTTCATTTTGCAGCTTGATGATCTCCTGATCGGCTTGTTGCTTTTCAAGACGGGCCTTTGCCTCATCTTCAAGACGCAGTTGTTCATGATGCCTGATAACCCTGAGTCTGAAAAGATGCCGGCTTAACAAGGTTGCTGCCAGCGCCATGAGAAAATAAAAAACCAATGCAGCAATACTCGCGTACCATGCCGGTTTAACCCTGATTTGCATTTTGATGGGTTCCGTAATCAGGCCTGCACCGGTGAGGCTTCGAACCATAAATGTATAATCACCCTTTGGAAGGCGTGTATAGGTTACCTCGGTCTTGGGAGTCCATTCACTCCAGTCGTTGTCAATTCCAGTCAGTTTATACTGATACAACTGGGAAAGATGCCGGTTATTGATCGTAACAAAAGAAAAAGAGAGGGTATTGAGGGAGTGTGGTATGGTAGAAACGGGTTGGCCGGGATCGAGCCGATTTTTGGTACCTTGCGAATCGGAGCTGTAAACATTTCTGAAAAGCAATTTAGATTTATCTTTAAATCCGTTTTTCAGAATGGCCATATTTACGATAGCAAAGCCATTGTCGAGACATATAAGTTGCCTGTTTTCGTCGAGGGGAACCAGGTTCTCATAATTGTCGACCATTTGAATAGCATAGAGGGGCAGGAACAACTGCAGAAGCAACTTCGCCTTGTTATCTTTAATCTCAAAAAGCCCAATATCGTTTTTTCGGATAAACCAGTAGCAATCGTTGCCTTTTTTAACAATCCTCGAACATGCTTCAAAGCCATGCAACTGCCGGTTAAGCTCCTCGTACAAAATAATCTTATTCCGGAGATCATCCCAGGTAAAGAGTTTTGACCCGGTAGTAAAAACAACCCGATTGCCAATTTTAAACACCCTGATGCCAAAATCAAACGGGAAACCATCCTTCCTGCCATAAGAAAGCGAAGAGATAACACTGTCGAGTGTTTTCGACAGCTGAAGTTTATACAACCCCTTTACCGCATGACTTACCCATACATTTTCCAGGTGATCTATTTCCATAAAGCGCGATGGCTCGAGATACCCGGTTACCTGATGAGAAAATTTCCAGTTTTGCCCCTCCTTCCTGAAAATTACCAAAGGGGAATAGGTGCTTTGGATTAAATACTCTCCCCTGTCGAAGAAACCCTTTTGGGTAGCGTAACCGCCGCTGGTTTGGGAAATCTTCCTCAGATTGGTTCCTTCCACGATAAAAGTGCCCGAGGTATGACCGCAAAACAATTGGCCGTCAATCACTTTCAATTCCCATACCTGTCCCTGTGAATTGTTTAAAAACCCGGAATAGGTAAAAGTACCGGTTGCCGAATCCAATGCATAGGTAAGAATACCCCGGTTTGTCCCCACATAGAGCCGGTGATCGAAAAAAGCAGCCGTATAAACGGCTCCGGGTTCTCCTTTTCCCTGATAGATGTCGACAAGATTGTCGAAAAAAACATGGTCGATCCCATTGTCAAGCCCAACCCAAACTGTTCCGTTTTTGTCGCTGCAGAGAGAAAGCACCGTATTGTTTTGCAGAACATTCTCATCGTAAAGATGATTGACAATGTTTCCCTGCTGGTCAAGAATGATCAATCCCTTCACAATCGTACCGAAAATAAACCTGTTACCTAATACCAGTCCATTGTTGATCTGGTACTCTTTGAATTTTTCGCTGGCTTCTGTTTTCCACTGACTGATGGTTTTGCCATCATAAATAAATAATCCATGGGATGTGGTTCCAATAAGAAAACTGGTTTCCTTATATGGCAGAATGGTTTTAACCTCCGTTCCAGCAAGAGCGCTTCCGCTGTCAATGCTCACCAGTCGCTCATTGGTCATTTCATAGAGGGCGCCACTCATCGCCTGAACGAACAGTCGGTCACGGGCTTTTAAGAGAAAGAAAATGCTTCCGGGCAGTTGGACCGGTTTCACAGTATGTTGATCATATACAAACATGGCCGAAAAGCTCTGAAAGTAGATCTTTCCGCGGTGTTCAACAATTTTCCAGAATTCACTGTTGTGAAAAGCACTATCCATTACCTTGGGTTTCAAACTGGTATATATCATCTGGCGATCCAGACTCTCTTTCCAGAACCCAAATTCCTCATACGAGCCCGTATAAATACGTCTGTCGGGAGCTACATATACGGAACGCAGAATCGATTGATCCTGATTTCTGTAGGTTTTCCAGCCTGTACCGTCAAAGATGACCAGGCCATCATTATTGGCAACATATACAAAACCATGATCATCTGCCTCAATCGACCAATTCTGGCTGCCGGCAACATAATCATCATTGGCATAATGCTTTACCATGCACGTTGATTGAGGCCATGCACGACTCACCAGGGCCAATGACACGATTAGAAACAGAAAATGAAAAAAACGACTTGTTTTCATGAATGCTAACCAGGGAGAAACTTTGATCACAGAACAGGAACCCCGTGAAACAAAGTTACTGTAATTTCCGGCAATATTCTGCCAATAATTTTGGTTGACCCTGATATCATCCGAAGTCAGCACAGATCTCCCCCTGCCCTTTTGGAGAGGAGTGCGGGGGGGGGTGGCATGATGATAAATAGCCGCTTGCTAATGTATTCTTTTCGATTAACGTAATTTCCCATATAGCAAAGACAACAACTAAATCATCAAAACTTACATCATTTACATTTTTTGATAATGAAAGTCGGTTTTATTCTTTCTTTGCTACCATTGGCTGCTGTTAGTGGCTGGCAATTGTTGTCTTCAAATAATTTCCTGGAGTCATTATTCCAAGAGAGCTATTCTTAAAATCTTTAATATTTCTCGTGATAATTATATCAATTTGCCCATCTAATTCTGCCGAATAGTTTTGTAATGCGTCTTCAAAATCCCTGAAATTCGAGTTCAGAGCTTTTAGGATAGCAGCTTTGTCAGTTATAAGTACTTCAGTAATCGTAATTAATTGTGTTAGTTTTTCGACAACTTTCTCATGAGTCGAACTTTGCCTTAACAGATAGTATACATTGCTGATTATCACTGATGTAATGAAGCCTTTAATTTCTCTTGATTCACATAGTGACAGAATTTTTGCAGCATCGTTTGAAAACGGCTCTCTGTCAAAAAAGAAGTCTAAAATTACGTCAGTGTCAATAAGAACTCTTTTCATGTGCTAAAGATATTTTTCTGTTAGTCTTTTAGAAAGTTCTTTTTTGTAGTCCATTTTTTGGGGAGCTTTAAATGTACCTTTTAAAGATTTTACAATCGGGGTCAAGTCTATACTTTCAATATTGTCTTCTTTTGTAATGGCTTTTAGGTAGTTCTCAATAATGTCGGACAAACTACGACCTTTATCTTTGGCATATTTCTTTGCCTTTGCGATTATTGTTTGTTCTATCGTTAATGTCAATTTTGTATTCATGGCATTAGTTTTTTCAATTAAATTTACACGTGCAAATATACAAATAAAATCACGATACGTGCAAATATATTTCATATCGCACGTGTTGTTTTTCTTGACGCTAACATGATGATAGTTACAATGTGGTAAATAATGACTTTTCGGAGTGAACTCGCGCAAATAATCGCCGCCAATTGTTTACCTTTATGCCATAAACCAACAAGATTAATTGTAACCGTAATATGACAAATCAAATAGCGTTGCGCTCCCTTGGAAAATCAAACATTAAAATCACCCCCATCGGGCTGGGTTGCTGGCAATTCAGCAAACAGGGAAATCTGGCCGGAAAATTCTGGCCTTCATTGGATGATGATCTTATCGGCGATGTGGTGCGCATAAGTCTCGAAGGAGGAATTAACTGGTTTGATACTGCTGAAGTTTATGGTCAGGGCGCTTCAGAAAAGATTCTGGCAAAATCGCTTACTTTATTGGGGAAAAAACCAGGTGAAGTGATTATAGCCACGAAATGGTGGCCAATGTTCAGAACTGCTTCAAACATCCCTAAAACCATTGATGACCGTATTGCCGCTTTGAGCCCTTTCCCGATCGATCTTTACCAGGTTCATCAGCCCTGGGGTTTTTCATCCGAAGTAGCGGAGATGAAGGCAATGGCAGAGCTGGTTCGTGCCCAAAAGATCAGCCAGGTAGGTGTGAGCAACTTTTCGGCCAAAATGATGCGAAGCGCCTGGGAGACACTTCAAAAATCGGGTATCAACCTCGTCTCAAATCAGGTTCAATATAGTTTGCTCCAACGAAAAATTGAGACCAACGATGTACTTGAAACTGCAAAAGAGCTGGGCATCACAATTATCGCCTATTCCCCATTGGCGCAAGGGCTGGTTACAGGCAAATTTCACGACAACCCCGAATTGCTGAAACATATTGGCTGGCGCAAATACGCTGCACAGTTTAAGCCCGCCGGCCTTGAGAAAAGCCGCCCGGTAGCCTCGTTGATAAAGAATCTGGCTGTTAAATATCAGGCAACGCCATCGCAGGTCGCGCTTAACTGGCTCATCAATTATCATGGCGACACGGTGGTTGCCATTCCCGGCGCTACCAAGCCAACGCATGCCGCCGAGAACACCGGCGCCATGAAGTTCATTCTTTCACCGGAGGACATGCACTTACTTGATGAGGTGAGCAAAGGATATAAATAACCATCCTGTAATGAAAAACTACATCTTATCCGGTTTGCTGGCGCTTTTTGTCACAGGCAATTGTGTCGCTCAATCCAACGCCCTGTACGACGACAGCCGGGTATCATCAATTTATATCACCATCAATCCCGACTCCCTGGCAGTAATCTATGACTCTGTGCTAAGTGACCATTATTATATGGCCCGGTTCATTTTCGACGACAACGAAAAAAGGGACACTCTTGAAAACATTGGTTTCCGGCTCAGGGGAAATACCTCGCGCTATTCAAAGAAAAAATCGTTCAAAATCAGTTTCAATGAGTATGTTTCCGGTCGTAAATACCAGGGCGTGAAAAAGATAAATCTCAACGGAGAGCACAACGATCCCACCATGATCCGGGAGAAGTTGTTTTACGACATCTGGAAAAAGGCAGGAATGGTTGAACGCCGAACCAGTTTTGTAAAAGTATTTATCAATGGCACCTACTACGGGTTGTACACCAACCTGGAGGAGATGGAGAAAGAGTGGCTTACCCGGGTTTATTCCAAAACCGGGGGCAACCTGTTTAAATGCACCTATCCGGCCGATCTGGTGTATCATGGCCCAAATCAGCAAACCTATAAAGAACTCGAAAATGGAACCAGCACCGGCGGGCGGGTGTATGATTTGCAAACAAATAAATCGGCAGATGATTATGCACGGCTGGTGCAATTGATCACCGTGCTCAATCAGCAGCCGGTGGGAACTTTTCCGCAGGAAATTTCTGAAATTCTGAATGTGGATCACTTTCTGAAAGCGCTGGCGCTGGATGTGGCCACCGGCAACTGGGACAACTACAGTTACAATAAAAACAACTTTTATCTTTATGATAATCCGTTCGATTCTACCTATGATTTTATAACCTATGATCCCGACAACACCTTTGGTGTTGACTGGTTTGGAATCGATTGGGGCACCCGCGATTGCCTCAACTGGATTAACAACACCATGCCGCTCCCATTGGCTCAGAAGGTTCTGGCAATTCCCGCATATTTTAACAAATACAGGTTATATCTCGACACCATCGCCAACACGGTCATCAACCCTGATTCAATATTTCCGCATGTCGATGCCATCAAACAACTGATTCAGCAGGCAGCCATTGCCGACACTTACCGTACCCTCGACTATGGATATACAGTTTCAGATTTCAACAACGCGTTTACCCAATCAACCGGCGATCATGTTACATACGGGCTTAAACCTTTCCTGACAGCACGCAAAAAGGCCATCTTGCAGCAACTCAATCCGGGGGGGGTCAACTTCATCGGCAAATCCATACAGGAGATTACACTGTTTCCAAACCCGGCAACAGATAATATCACCCTTGTATTCCCGGATCATTGGTCAAAAACTGGTTCTGCCACTGTTTTTAACCTCTACGGGGATAAACTAATGACATTCAACCTCGCGAAAAGTCCGGATCTTTTGTCCATCACCCACCTCCCGGCAGGTTTGTACCTGATTCGTGTGCAGGCCTCCGGTATGGTTTATCAAGCCCGGTTTATCAAGCGGTAATGCGAGGGAAAAATTCTATTGAAAATTATCCTGTAAGGAACGAGGTTTCATCTCCTATTTTTGTCTATCTTTGTCTTTTGGAGAATTTTTTTTGAATTGACACCCCATTCCCATATCCGGAAAACATGAGCAGTTTTTCAATTTTCATTGTAGAAGATGAGAAATTTTACGGAGAGTATCTCAAGCATCATCTCTCGTTAAACCCCGATTACGCCATCCAGCATTTTTTGACAGGTAAGGAGTTTATTGAAAATCTTGACCGCAAGCCCGACGTGGTAACCCTCGATTACAACCTTCCCGATTTGAATGGCACCATGATCTTAAAAAAAATCAGGCAAATAAGTCCGGAAACTCAGGTCATCATCGTCTCCGGTCAAAAGGATATTCCTGTTGCCCTCGAATTGATGAAAGAGGGCGCATACGACTATATTGTGAAAGATCAGGATGCGCGTTCACGTTTGTGGAATGCCATATTGCGCATCCGCGAAAACCAGTCGTTGAAGAATCAGGTGGAAAAATTACAGGAAGAGGTAGGCCGTAAATATGATTTTGAAAAAACCATCATCGGAAACAGTCAGGTTATCAGAACCTTATATGCATTAATCGAAAAAGCGGTCAAAACCAACATCAATGTTTCCATCACCGGGGAGACCGGAACCGGAAAAGAGGTTGTGGCAAAAGCCATACACTACAATTCGGTTCGCCGGAAAAAACCATTTGTTGCGGTAAATATGTCGGCGATCCCCCGTGATTTACTTGAAAGTGAATTATTTGGATATGAAAAGGGTGCATTTACCGGGGCTTTCACCCGAAAAACGGGGAAATTTGAGGAGGCCACGGAGGGAACCCTTTTTCTGGATGAGATCGGCGACATGGATCTCTCCCTTCAGGCAAAGCTGCTGCGCGTAATTCAGGAGCGGGAGCTGGTGAGAATCGGCGGGAAGGATACCATTACACTCGATTTGCGACTCATTGTTGCCACGCACAAAGACCTGAAAGAGGAGGTTGCCAAAGGAAATTTCAGGCAGGATCTCTTTTTCCGTTTGCTTGGTCTTCCCATTCATTTGCCGCCTTTACGCGACCGCACCAACGATATCCTTCTCCTGGCAAAACATTTTGCCGATATGTTTTGTAAAGAAAATAATTTAAACCCGATCAGTTTTGCTAGCGAAGCCAGCGAAAAGCTGCTCCGCTATCCATATCCCGGCAACATCAGGGAGCTAAAGGCAATCATTGACCTGGCAGTAGTTATGTCGGATGGAAAAATACTGACCCCCGAAGATATCATCTTCTCGCAAACCGCCCAACCCACCGATTTCCTCAATTCAGGAGAAATGACCATGGAGGCATACAAACGCATCATCATTAAATCATATCTGGATAAGTACAAGGACGATATTGTTGTTGTTTCTGAGAAGCTTGGAATTGGAAAATCGACCTTGTACCGGATGAAACAAGATAACCTGATCTGAAAAAACATGAAAAACAGTCCCGGTCAATTGTATGATTTAAAGGATCTCCTCAGCCTTGCCGACGGTGAGGATGGTTTTACTGAAGACATGATCAAACTTTTCATCGCACAAATTGAAACATCCCTGCCGGAAATCTCCGGGATGGTTCAGCGCCGCGAATTTGCAAAAGTAAAAACGATCCTCCATAAAATGAAACCATCCATCATGGTGATGGGCATAACCTCCGCAACCGACATCATATTGCAAATTGAACACCTCGACCTGGCCACGATTGATGAGCCGACCTTCAGATCACTTTCTGAAAAACTGGAAAAAACCTTGCGGGAAGTTGTGAAACAACTGCAGTTGATTTGAGACTTTTTTCCATTTTTGAGACTTTCCCTCTTTTGATTCAGCTTGTTGACATCCATAAGTATCTCATATCTATATTCCTGGCAATTTCAGCCAATTCTGGCATGGTTTTTCCACTCCATTGGAAAAACCAAAAATGTATATTCTAAAATATCTGATTCTGATTACTGCCATCACTACGGTTGTGTTAACCGGATGCAAAAAAAGCGAGACAGTTACCCCTGTCTTAAATCCCGATTCACTCAACGACCTGAAAGCTTCTGATTCCTTTGATTGGACCACGGCGACACCTGTTGAAATGAAAATTACCGGTCTGCCAACCGTGTTGCCTGTAAAATCAACCCTTACCATCAGCCTTGCCAATGGTACAACGATTTTCAGCAAGTTGCATCAGATGGACCACAATCTCACCCTTAACCTTACAGTTCCATCAACTGAAAAGGAGCTGATTCTGAAATATGGTTCAGTTACCCATCCTCTGGTAATAAGTAACAACCAGGCTTTCTTCTCTTTCATCCCGGTTGTCACAGAAAATTAACCATATTCAATTCAGCGTTTTATGAAAAAACTATTGATCATATCGGCATTTATTGCTCTTTTGGGTTCATCAGCCATCAAGGCCCAGGTTACTTTAAACTTTGAATCGGGAAACATTGGAATTGAACAAGGCAACTGCTGGGGGTTTAAGAACGTGACTTTTACAAATCTTGAATTCCGCATATCAGGATTTTGGAGCGGACGGAGCAATCAACTCACAACCTATTTAATTACCGACAGATATATAAAATCACCCTGGTTAACCCCCGGTTCGGGAAATTTAACTCTGAAGACGAGATTGGAAAATGATGGCGGTAGCAGCGCTACCATGAGAGCCATTGTTTTCAGTTACATTTCTTATGACCCTGCCTCACCTTCCCCCACAAAAGAGGGATCGACTACCTCCTATTATACCTACAATTTTCCAACCCCGTTTAACATCTGGGTTCAGGACTTATCCGTTCCAATTCCAGAGGCAATCGCCAATTCACAGTATCCTTATAAAATTCTCATCAGTTTTATAGGCACAGGCGGCAGCACCAGGGCATTCGCCGACGATATCGTTATTCCCGGCACCTATTTTTCTGACCCCGCAAATAATTGTACTCCGCTTCCAATTATTATTGATGCCGATGGCGACGGAGTTGCTGATGAAGAGGATGAATATGATTCGGACCCAAACAGGGCCTACAACAGTTATTTTCCATCGGTAAACCAGTCGGGAACATTGGCATTTGAAGATTTGTGGCCTGCAAAGGGAGATTTTGACTTCAATGACGTGGTGGTTAATTATCGCCTGCAGACTGTGACCAATGCTGACAACAATGCGGTAGAAGTTTTCGCCAGATTTATTCTGCGTGCATCAGGTGCCAGCAGGCACAATGGTTTTGGTTTCCAGCTTGATGGCATTGCCCCCGATAAAATAATCAGTGTTTCGGGCAATTATATTAATCCTGCTCCCGGAGAAAATCATCACACCTACAACATGGCAGCCAACGGGCTTGAAAGCGGCCAGACCTTTGCAACATGCATCGTGTTTGGATGTTATTTCGATGTGATGGGCGCAGGTGCCTTTAACACATCTCACCTTGAATCATTTACCCCTTACGACACGATGAATGTTCATCTGGTGTTTATCAACAATGGCTCACCCGCACCCGGTGGAACCGTTTCAAACACTCAGCTTACCTCCGGGGTGTTCAACTTCTTTATCGTTGGCACATCGTTGACCGGTGAAATTTTTGGCAATGTTCAGCCTACATACCAGAACCGCGAAAAAGAGATCCATCTTGCCAACCGGATGCCTACCAGTTTGGCAAACAGTAGCTATTTTGGCACAAAGGATGACGACTCCCAACCCGCAAATGGCAAATATTACAAAACGGAAAACAATTTGCCCTGGGGAATCAACATTCTGGAAGGATTTGATTATCCGATTGAAAAAGCTCCGATCAATGAAGCCTATCTGCATTTTACAGAATGGGCCGCCAGTGGCGGAACCTCTTATCAAAATTGGTTTTCAGACATCCCCGGGAACCGGAACCCGGCATTGATTTATTAAGTAGTTTTTTGGTGGTTTGTGTTTGGCCGGCCCGATGATGTGGGCCGGCTTTTTTTTTATCCAGGTGGCTGAATTTTACTTAGTTTTGTAATAAATTCCATCTTATAGAAACTCTTGCCATGAAAAAAAATTCCCTCCTTCTCCTGATTCTGGTTTTCATCTCTTTCGGAAAATCATCTCTTCAAGCCCAGGCTCCTGCACAATGTCAGGATGTGATGCTGCAGGCATTTTACTGGGACTCATACAGCGACAGCAAATGGACCACACTCCATTCAAAAGTGGACGAAATTGCCCCTGTTTACAGCCTGGTGTGGCTCCCTCCCAGCGGCAACTGTCAAAGTTCGTTTAGCATGGGATATGCTCCGATATGGTGGTTTGACCAAAACAGCGCTTTCGGCACCACCGATGAATTAAAAACGCTTATCAACGCGCTCGCTTCAAGGGGCTCAGGGGCTATAGCCGATGTTGTGGTGAATCATCGGAACGGGGCAACCAACTGGACTGATTTTCCGACGGAAACATATAACGGAATAACCTATTCGATGGGACCTGCTCAGATTTGCAGCACAGATGAAGTGGCCAATGAACCCGGACAGGCTCAGCCAACCGGCGCACCCGACACTGGCGAAGACTTTAACGGTTCGCGCGACCTCGATCATTTAGGTCCGGTGGTAAGGACCAATGTAAAAGGATATATGCAATTTCTGAAAAACGAAATGGGATATACGGGCTGGCGTTACGACATGACCAAAGGATACAGCGCCTCTTTTGTGAACGAATACAACAATGCGGTTGGCGGCACTTTCTCAGTTGGCGAATATTTTGATGGAAGTTACGATTTGTGTAAAGCATGGCTCATTAACTGCAATTACAATTCGACCACCTTCGATTTTCCACAAAAATTCGCACTCAATTCAGCCATGTGGAACGGGGGGATGAATCTCACCCAACTGGTATGGCTCATGAATGGCACCACTCCTCAGCCGGCTGGTTTGATTCACCATACAGATACAAAACGCTACGCTGTCACCTTTGTTGACAACCACGACACCTATGTAACCGGCAATGCCAACAGGTTTAACGGAAACATACGGGCTGCCTATGCGTTTCTGATGGGATCTCCCGGCGTGCCCTGCGTGCTGCTTGCTCATTGGAATCTTTACAAAACAGATATTTTCAACATGATCGCTGCCCGCCGCGCCGTAAAACTTCACAGCGAAAGTATGGTCACCGTAAACCAATATTCGGCCAATTTATATGTTTCAACCGCAACCGGGCTTAATGGAAGCCTCATTGCAAAAGTCGGCAGTGGAAGTTATACACCACCTTCCGGCTATGTTCTGGCTGCGTCAGGCACCGACTATGCTATTTGGAAACAGACCATCAACCCGGTAGCACCCCTGCTCATGGTCACTCCTTCGGGGGGAACATACTATACTCCGCAAACAGTAACCGCAACCGCTACTTCAGGCGCCTCTGTGTATTATACCACCAACAACACCGCCCCAAACAACACCTCCAACCTCTATACAACTCCCATTAACGTTACCACCACCGAAACGCTTCGTATCATTGCCTATGATCCGGCAACCCAGCTTTACTCCACCGAAGTATCGAACACATACACCATTGCATCGGCCCCGACATCTATCAAAGTCCGCTTTAAAGCACCCGTTGACTGGACAACCTGCAAGGTTTATTCGTGGGTTGGATCTACCCCACTTTGCGGTGCCTGGCCGGGCACTTCGATGACTTTGGAAAACGACGGCTACTATACCTATACCATCACAGGTTTTACCACAGTGCCTGTGGGAGTGGTTTTTAACAACGGCGCCGCCTCCGGAATTCAACAAACTGTTGATTTATCTACCTCTGCCGACAAGTGCTGGGATGCAGGTCCGTTGTCGGGCGGAAAATATACGGCCATCGAAGTGACCTGCCCCTCTGTTGGCATTGCAGATGCGGAAAATTTCAGATGGAATATTTTTCCGAATCCGACCCCTGGTCTGATACGTTTCAACGTGCCAGAGCGTTTAATGAATGTTACGGTTGCTTCGGCAGCAGGCCGTCAACTGGTCATCAAACCCACCTTCACTGCCAGTGTTTGTCAGATTGACCTTTCCGCCTATCCTGCCGGTGTATATTACATTACCTTATCCCTGGCGGATGGAACCAGAGAGAGCACCGCTATAGTGAAATACTAAAGGATTAAACAACGATCAATGGACAAGCAAAAACTGATTGAATTTTCATTGCTGATTTTCTATCCGGCACGTTCATCCAAAAAATCGACAACTGCCGGCCTGAAGTCGGGAAGAATAGCCTTATTGTGCGTGCTGATCATGACCAGCCTTGCATTTAACGTAAGTGCTCAAAAAAAATCGTGGTATGCCGGTATCGAAGGCGGACCCGGAATGTCGATAATCTATGGTAAAAACAGTATATACAGCCATTCCACCCTCTCTTTTGGAGGAGTTGCCGGACTATTTTGCGAATATGAATTCGCCAGAAACTTTTCGGCAAAAGTGGCCTTGCAATATGAGCGGAAGGGGGCGAGAATCGAAAACTTTTCGAGCATGCTGCCCCCGGGAGGCATCCAACAGTTCAACCTCGATTACCTCAGCGTTCCGCTCCTTGTAAAATGGAGTACCGGCCAGAGGTTCCGCTTTTTTATCAATGCAGGCGCCTGCGTTTCACTCCTCTTGCAGCAGTCGTTATGGTATTTGCCCGAAAGCGGTGACAAATGGAAAGTGGTCAATGAAACGGGATCCTATTCTCCCATCGACCTTGCCCTGGTGGCCGGGACCGGAGTTGTGATACCCGTGGGGAAAAAGCTCAAGGTGTCGGTGGAGGTACGCGACAACTTCGGACTGCTCAACATCCGAACCTCCATGTCGGAGTTTGAGCGAGACAGTTATTTCTCAGCGGGCGAAATGAAGGGTTATACAAATTCAACCCTGCTGATGGTTGGCGTGGCCTACCAAATCGGGGGTGGTGATCAGGGCTTACCCTGCTCGCCGGGGGACCCCGATTTTCAATACATCCGTAAATGAAAGGACTGCGGTTCGAAAAATCCGATTAATTTCGTTTCATCCAACCCTCCTGCTGGTGTTTACACGATCGATACCAGCCATAAAAAATAAACCAGCAGGGGAGATCGATTGAAATAATTAGTACTTTTGTAATTACAATGTGATTATAAAAACGAAACTTATGCAAATATCAGTGATCGACATCGGAAATTCTAAGGGGATCAGATTGACAAAAAATCTATTAGAGAAGTATGACATTAGAGATAAAGTCGAATTGATTCTGGAAAAAGGTCGAATTATTTTAAAACCTGTTTCAACGCCAAGACAAGGTTGGGAAAAATCATTTCAAGAGATGCATGCGAATGGGGATGATAAGCTGTTAATTGATGACATTTTTAATGACGAAAATCTTGAGGAATGGAAATAAAGCAATTTCAGATTATTGTCGTCAATTTGGATCCCACAGTTGGAAGTGAGATCAGAAAAACAAGACCATGTTTGGTAATCTCACCTAATGAGATGAATAGACATTTGAGCACAATAATAATTGCGCCAATTACATCGAAGTCAAAGGATTATATGACGCGAGTTAAATTTGAACTCAATGGAAATGATAATTGGATTGCGATTGATCAAATTCGAACTATTGATTTGACAAGGATAATAAAAGTTATTGGGGAAATAGGAATAAAGGAGGTTAAAAAAGTCAAATTGGTTATTAAGGAAACATTTGTAGATTAAAGATTTACGGCTGGGAACATGCTGTTAAATCGCAACAAAACGGACGATTCTTGCTCATTGAAGCGCTGCCTTTGATGCGTTGAGCGGCCACTCGATATCGATGGTAACGGGGGGAAGATAGCTAAGCATAAAAGGGTAACAGAATTTCCCGGGTTGGTTGAATCGGGAAATTCAACCTTTGTAGCCAATTACAACCAGTTGTTACCAAAGGGAGGTCTTGGCCGGGAAGCTCGTGAGTCGTAATAGCCGGAGAAACAACGAACATTTATGGAAGCTTGATGGGACATTCATGGAGCATTCATGGAGCATTCATGGAGCATTTATGGAGCATTCATGGAGCAACTAATGAACAGTTCCAACATTTCGATAAAAATTCAAAGAAAAAATCCGCTGTTTCATCATGCCGAAAATGAAGTACCTGAAACGGTGAATCGAAAACCCAAACCACACGGCCTTGTTGTTTAAACGAACAGGTTCATAATATTTAATGCCCCGAACAGCGGGCGATTTTCCTGTTAACCCGACTTGCACCCCGATACGAGGTATGAAATAAATCTCATTTTACAA
>DYQT01000073.1:0-6054 GCA_020719165.1 Draconibacterium orientale
TTTACTATATGAATTATAAGCCTTTATAGCTTAACTAAACGACATTGAATTACGATTTACGAATTACGAATTACGAATTACGAATTAACCTTTAAAACTTCATTCATTATGAAACATATTTTTTTTATCCTATTTAGTTTAATTCTTGCCGGCAGTTTAACTGCGCAGGAGATTCATAAAACCGCGAAAGCCAAAACTGACCTGATGTCGGAGGTTCCTGCCGACACATCAGCCAGGCGTTGGCTTGTAAAAGGAACCGGTTCGCTTCAATTTACCCAGGCTGGTTTTTCAAACTGGGCTTCGGGAGGTACTAATTCGCTTGGGCTTGTGGCCTGGGTCAATTTCAAAGCGAATTACAAGAGCGGGAAACATATTTGGGCCAATAAGGTTGACATGGGATATGGCTTTAATCTCCTTGGAAATGGCAACGATGCTAAGTTCAATAAAACTGACGACAAAATTGAAATCACTACCGCCTATGGCTATGAACTCCATAAAAATCAGAAATGGTTTATGACCGTTTTGGCAAATTTCAGAACCCAATTTACTGCCGGCTATGAATATCCCACTGATTCTACAGAAAAAGTTATTTCTAAATTTATGGCTCCTGCCTATTTGGTTGTAGGTTTGGGTATAACCTATGCTCCGGCAAAATGGTTTTCTCTCTATGTTTCTCCGGTATCCGGACGGTTCACCTTTGTTAACGACACCACCCTCGCCAATGCAGGATCATTTGGCGTTGAGGCAGCCTATACCGATGCATCGGGATATCATTCCGGGAAAACCATGAGGGGTGAGTTTGGCCCCTATCTTCGTGCCGACCTCAACAAGGATCTGGCTAAAAACATCAACCTTACCACCAGTGTTGAGTTGTTTACCGACTACCTGAAAGATTTTGGAAATATTGACGTGAATTGGAGCTTGTTGCTCAGCATGAAGGTCAACAAATGGCTGGCAGCCTCCATTCAAACGCAGCTGATTTACGATGATGCAGTGATGATTCAGCCTGATCCTACCGAACGTGCACGTCCCATGACCCAATTTAAAGAGATGCTCGGCCTGGGATTAACGTATAATTTTAATTAAATACTGTATATTTGTAAGAAAAGAAAATATTATGGCACATCATTCAGAACACACAGAACACCTTACTCACGATGAACTTAAGTTCAAAGAACATACAGAACGTGCCGGCCATTTTATCAAAATCGACCTGTTTCGGTCAGCCCGCGAGGAATACAAGGCAGCGCTGCAATATCAACCTGGAAATGCAGAATGTTTGCGGCAGATTGAAATTATGGATGGCTATATCGGCCGCGACCGTAAAACTGTGCTGGTTGTAGCGCCCCTGGTGATCATCCTGATCGTTGTTGTCGCATTACTTGTTTAACGCTAATCAAAACAACCAGCTCCTCAATGAAGGAAAATAACCCATGAAAGAAAAAAAAACAAAACAGCTGGCCATGGTCAGGAATGACCCATGGCTCGAACCTGTTGCCGATGATATTACTGCCCGTTACAATCGCTTTACACAGACTTTACAGGAGATTGAATCGAATTGGAACAGCCTGAATGAGTTTGCGAGCGCTTACCAATTCTATGGCTTTCATTATGATCGCACGCGAAAGGGCTGGTATTATCGCGAATGGGCGCCAAATGCACAGGATCTTTATCTCTTCGGTGATTTTAACAACTGGCAGCGGTATTCGCACCGGATGACTCCAAATAAATATGGACAGTGGGAAATTTTCCTATCCGATGAAGATTACAAAGACCGGTTTACACATCAAAGCAGGGTAAAGGTGATGGTGCATTCCGAAGCAGGCTGGAATGAGAAAATTCCTGCATACATTCACCGCGTGGTGCAGGATTTGCCTACGCTGACTTTTTCGGGCCAGCATTGGGCGCCACCGAGAGCATTCGATTGGTCGGACGACCATTTTGACATCCGGGAACTGGATGAACTGCTGATTTACGAATGTCATGTCGGAATGGCTCAGGAGCAGGAATCAGTTGGTACATTTGTTGAATTTGCCGACCACCTGATCCCCTACATTAAAAACTCCGGTTATAACGCAATCCAGTTGATGGCAATTGCTGAACATCCCTATTATGGATCATTTGGCTATCATGTTACAAATTTTTATGCCGTTTCTTCGCGTTTTGGTACCCCTGAAGAGTTAAAATACCTGATCAAGAAGGCCCATGAACAGGGAATTGCGGTGCTGATGGATATTGTTCATTCACATTCGGCAAAAAATACCATGGAAGGGTTGAACCAATTTGACGGTTCTGATGATCAGTATTTCCATCCGGGCGACCGTGGAAATCATCCACACTGGGATTCCAAGTGTTTCAATTATGGAAAGAGGGAAGTATTGCAATTCCTGCTGTCGAACGTTAAATACTGGCTCAAGGAGTTCCATTTTGACGGATTCAGGTTTGACGGTGTAACTTCCATGATGTATTTTGACCATGGATACCGGGAGGTGTGGGATCGTGACGGCTATTTTAAAGATGGCGTTGAGTGGGATGCTTTGGTCTATATGCAGCTCGCCAATACCCTTATTCACAAGGTAAAACCACACGCCATAACCATTGCTGAAGATGTTAGTGGAATGCCCGGACTATGCAGACCCGTGCGTGATGGCGGCATCGGGTTCGATTACCGGCTTGCCATGGCTATTCCTGATTACTGGATAAAAGTATTGAAGGAAAAAAAGGATGAAGATTGGGATATACATGAGTTATGGTCGGTGATGACCGACCGGTTGCCCGATGTTAAAACAATTGCCTATTGCGAATCGCATGACCAGGCCTTGGTTGGCGACCAAACCATCGCTTTCAGATTGATGCAGAGTGAAATATATTTCAAGATGAGCCAGAAAGATGAAAGTTTTATCATCGACCGGGGCATCGCTCTGCATAAGATGATCAGACTAATCACGATCGGGCTTGGCGGACAGGCATATCTGACCTTTATAGGCAACGAATTTGGTCATCCCGACTGGGTAGATTTTCCCAGAGAAGGGAATAACTGGAGCTTCCACTATGCTCGCCGTCAGTGGTCCCTCCTGGCTAATCCCGACCTGAAATACCGTTTTTTGGCAGCCTTTGACCGGGAAATGATTTCATTGGTAAAAAAACATCATCTTTTCGCTGCCGGATTCGGCGATCAGATGAACATGGATGGTGAAAATCAAACCATTGTATTCAAAAGGCAGGGTCTGATTTTTATTTTCAATTTCCACGTGAGCAATTCTATTCCCGATTATGAATTCGCGGTTCCCGAACCCGGCGATTATCGCATTATCCTGAATTCCGACAGTCCTGAATTCGGAGGCTCCAACCGGGTAAATGACAACCTGGTTTACACCACGCAATATCATCCGGATGACGATACGCACCATCTGAGGATTTACAACACAAACCGCACTGCGCTTGTCTTCGAGCGAATAAGCTAGCCTTTATTATTTTCGTATCTTTGCGCAATAATCCCGAGCTAAAATACGATCTTATGAATCTCTTCCTTCGTTCTGCCCACATCCGGAAAATAATGATGGTGATGGCAGCCTGTGTTGTTTCCCTGAATGTTGTATTCGCCAATCCCGATACAACATGGTCGGTAACCTTCAAATTGAACATGACCAAGGCTGTTAATCAGCATATTTTTGTTCCTGATTCTGATTATGTTTATCTCATGATTGATCATGGCATCGAGCCCGTCAAGCTTGTTCCGGGACCCGATTTTACATACTCGGTAACACTTTCAGACATGCTTGATTCGGGTGAAACCTATCACTATAAATTCAGTATCAACTATTTTCCACAGGAAATAGTAACCCGCTCCTTTACAGCACAACCAGGAATGGTCAATTTATCGGCATGGTGGAACAATGAAGCGCTCAACACCACCACTTTTATTGTAAACATGAAATATGCTGTTCAATATCTTATGTTCGATCCGATTACAGATTCCGTATGTATGGTAGGCACCATGAATGACTGGAAAGGATCGCCAAAAATGCAGAGGATGGACACTACGCTGAACTATAGTTATATTGACACCCTTATTGACCCGGGTTCGGTTCAGGAATATAAATACCGGATCAATCAGGGCGATAGCGCCAAAGGCCAGATGGAGCTGCTTTACAGGCCAAACAGAATCGTCAGAATCCCCGACACCCTGCTCACGATTACCAGTGATTACAACAACTACAACCCTGCAAAAAGACAAATGACCTTTCAATGCAACATGGGCTATTACGTAAAAGCACATCATTTTAATCCCATCAGCGATTACCTCGACGTCGCCGGAAATTTCAACGGGTCGGGCGCCAACGATGTGTTGTTCGATACCGATGGTGACACGATCTATTCGCTTGACCTGTTCATGGATACGGCCTGGATTCAACAAGGTCCGCTGTCGTTTAAATTCCGAATCAATGGCGACTGGAGCACCGCTGAACTGACTGGAAAGCCCAACCGGACATACGCTTTTCACGATACCATCAATCAAAATCCCAACCTCTACAATTGCCATTATAACAACCTCAACCCTGCCATCCCGACACCACCATGGGTTTACAATGTTGACATCCAGGGCTTGCTGATTTACAAGAAATTTTTAAGTGGAACCTATGGTTACGAAAACGTAAATGGCATCCCCGAAGGAATTTCAACCTACCGGTGGCTCCGCAGCAACAATGCACAAGGAATTGATGCAGTACCCATTGATTCGGCAACAAGAATCACCTATACCGTTGATACCCTTGATATCACCAAGTGGCTTGTATTTGAAGTCACGCCAAAGGCTGTAAGCGGCGACTCTGCTGTTGGATTGCCTGTTCGCATTGTTTCGTCAAGTAACGTTTCGGCCTGGGATGTTGGCTTTGATGAATTCGCTGCATTGATCACGAGGGTGTATCCCAACCCTGCCAACGATTTCATCATGATAGAGGCCAGAAGAGAACTAAGTCGGATTGAATTGTTCAATTATCTGAATCAACCGGTTTTGATAAAAGATGAGATCGGAGATAATGCGCTCAGGCTTTATATCGGAGGTTTACCCAAGGGATTTTATATACTCAAAGCCACAACCTCCAACGGTCTTACCGGTGTTTCGAGGTTAATAAAATTATAAATCTCTTCCCATCTAGTTTTCGCGCAGGCAGCGAATGGGAAATCCGTATGCCTTGCCGGCATTGATCATACTGCAATCTCCACTGCCGAAGTAGAGATCCCAACCAGTTGAAGAGCTGCTCTGTGTGCTGCTCCAGTAGGTGCCAATTACGCCGATATTGCCAAGTGATCCACTGCTGCTGCCAAGAGATCCGGCTGCATGCATTTTTAATCCGGAGTTGAAGGGACCATTCCAGTCTGTCCATCCACCACCCGATGCTGTGTTGCTATATTCGGAGCTCGTTGGAATACGCCACCCCGAACCAAGTTCTATCGTGCAGGGATCATTCAGGCTTGTCCAATCGGATACTTCACTGATGCTGCTATTCCACAGAGTACCGGGTGTTCTGGTTGAGCCATCGTTTTTATAACCCTGTTTTTGGTTAAATTGCCAATACCAACCCGCCGAAAGTTCGGTTGCATCACTTACAGCAGTGGCCTGACGGCTGGAGCCCAAGTTACTGGTAATCCAACACTTGTCTGGTTCACCGGGGATGCCGGTCACGGTGCCATAGGTTACTGTTTTGTCAACCGGTGCAACCCCGCCCGACACATTGTGGATTCTGGTTATGGGTTCATTGCAAAGCCAGCAGGCAAGTGTTGATTGCACCATGGACAGGGAAGTGGAGCTCCCGCAACCGTTATAAGCCCATACATAGCGCGTGTAGGCAGTACCGCAGTCAAGTCCTGTTTCATTTTTCGTAGTAACAGCAGCCATGTCGGTCGCAGTGGCCAAATTGTTGGTTGTATTCCATTTATATCCTGTGGCGCCAGGTACCGTATTCCAGTTCCAGACTACAGACACCATGGTTGAAACATGTGTGGCAGCAACCGGAATGGCAGGTGCAGCAGCCGGGACAATGGAGGGAAGGA
>DYQT01000073.1:6072-14431 GCA_020719165.1 Draconibacterium orientale
CGCCGGCGACTCCCCACAACTGCTATAAGCCCACACATAACGGTTATAGGCAGTGCCACAGGTAGTTCCGGATTCTAGTTTAGAGGTGGCCGTTGACAGGTCGGTTGCTGTTTCGATATTCGAAGTAGTATTCCATTTATATCCTGATGCCCCGGCAACAGGCAACCAATTCCAGATAATCTGCCCTTGCGACATAACATGGGCATCGGCAACCGGCGGTGCAATATTGCAAGGGGCAAAAGTCATCCAGGATCCGCTGGTAAAGATACTCAATGAACCATTTGCTCCGCAATTGGTACAATAAACCATTAATCCTTCAGCAGGAGCCGAAATGGCATTTCGCTGCAATCGTGTCATTCTGGGTAAAAGAACTCCACTGTTTGTGCTTGCCACTTCCAGCGCGGCAGAGGATAAAGGCGCTGAAGTACCAATACCAACTTTGCCTGAATTATAGAAAATATTTTGTCCGTTGGAAATCCATGGACTTGAAATTTTATTGTTGAAATCATTCCAGTCAGCATCTGTTAAAATACCACTGGTAAATGCATTTGCTGTTGCAATGGAGCCGGTTAAAGTATTTGCTGAAATGGCTAATGTCAATGGCAAAGTACCTGATGCAGAGGTAACACGGTTGGTGTAGGCAGTGTTCCAGTTGGTTATGTCTATTTCCGCAATATCCTTGGCAGGGTGCGCAGAAAACACCGGATCTATCTCTTCAAAAGGCTCATTAAACTGTTTCCAGTTTGATCCATTGTACCAGAATAATGCATTTTCGGTGGTGTTGAATACAAGCAGTCCGGTAGCCGGAGTAGCAATCGCATTCATCTCGATAGCGGTCATCCTCGGTGGTAAAAATCCTTTAACCGTCGATTTGACATCCAGCATAGCAGATGAATTTGGCAGACTACTGTCGTTATTGATACCTACCTGGGCAAAAGAGCTCATTTCAGCAAGAAACAGCAAGATCAGGTAGATTGATATTTTTTTCATGTTATATAAATTAAAATGAATTGATTACGTCAAAATCAGATAGGGCATGGCCATAACAATTGGACCTTGCCAACGAAATATTTAGCTAAGGTACAGAGAAAAAAGAAAACGAACTGAAAAATTAAGATTTTAGTAGAAAATCCAGATTTTCGTTTTCGTGAAATTCCTGTGCCTCCATTCCAAACCGGAAAAGACGCAGTGGGCGTTTTCCGATAAGATGAATGACATCGCCGGTCACCTTCAGCAAACACCCTTCACGCAAACCAACCACGATAACTTCACGGTTTACAGTGAGGAACTCCTGTATCCGCTGCTCACGGGTCTCCCCGGCATGGCCTTCGGGGTTTGCATCCAAATAATGCGGGTTGATCTGAAAAGGAATAAATTTTAGGCAATTGAATGAGGGCGGCTCACAAATGGGCATGTCGTTGGTTGTCTTCATGGTTGGGCAGGCCACATTTGCGCCGGCACTCCAACCCACAAATGGAATTCCCCTGGATACCTTGCGTCGGATAGCTTCCATCACCCCAAGTTCCTGCATCATCAATGTCAGGTGGAACGTGTTGCCTCCGCCGATCACGATAGATTCTGCTTCATTTACGGCTACCACCGGATTGGCTTCACGATGGATGGAATTCAGCGTGAAGCCCATCTCCCTGAAAATTTTCTTTACCCGGTCTTCGTATAGATCGAATGACTTTTCAATACTTGAAGAGGTCAGATTTACACCGGCATAAGGGATAAATAAAACTTTACGAACACCAAATCCGGAGAGGAAATCCGAGATATGCTGACGTGGCCAGGCCAGATATTCTTCCCCGGCATTTGTTGAATTACTGATTAATAAAAGATTTCGGATCATATGTTAAATTTGGACAGTAAAAGTAATAGAAACTTCTTACTTTTGAACACTGAAACTGATAAAAATATATAACCTGATGAAGGAAAAACCGGCATTGAATTTTTGGCAAATCTGGAACATGAGTTTCGGGTTTCTGGGAATCCAGTTTGGATGGGGGCTACAAATGGCTAACATGAGCGCGATTTATTCTTATCTGGGCGCCAAACCCAGTCAGATCGCCTTGCTCTGGCTCGCAGCACCGGTTACCGGCGTTATTATTCAGCCATTGATTGGTCAGGCAAGCGATCGTACCTGGACGAGGCTCGGGCGCCGCAGGCCATACATTCTGGTGGGAGCCATCCTGGCATCCCTTGCCCTGATATTCATGCCCAATTCACCAACTTTCTGGATTGCCGCCGGATTGCTTTGGGTGCTTGATGGCACGATCAATGCCAGCATGCAGCCTTTCCGTGCCATGGTTGCCGACAACCTGCCCGAGGAACAAAATTCGCAGGGTTTTGCCATTCAGTCTCTATTTATCGGCCTCGGGGGTACCATCGCCTCCGCACTTCCATGGATGATGACAAATTGGTTTGGCATTTCACAGGATACTGCAGGTCAGGGTCATATTCCCGCTTCGGTCACTTTTTCGTTTTATATCGGCGCCGTAGCCTTTATCGGTGCAGTGCTATGGACCGTTTTCACCACCAAAGAGCTCCCTCCGGATGACAAAGAGCTTGCCGCGATCCGCTCCCAAAAGTTCGACTGGACGCTGGGCATGGGAGAGATAGTCAAACTTTTCGGTCATCTGCCCAAACGCATGTGGGAACTCGGGTTGGTGCAATTCTTCACCTGGATCGGGATGTTCTGTCTCTGGGTCTATTTTTCACCTGCAATTTCGGAAAATGTGTTTCATGCCCGTGAAGGCACGGTTGAAATGGAATCGTCGGGAGCATGGGCGGGTTTCTGTTTTGCCATGTATAATGCCGTCTGCTTTTTATTTTCGTTTGTTCTGATGCGGATTACAAAATTTGCAGGCCCGAAAATGATCCATGCCATTTGTCTGGCCGCTGGTGCCATCGGACTGCTCAGCATCCCGTTCATGACCGATAAATATGGATTACTCTTTTCAATGGCTTGCATCGGGATCGCGTGGTCGAGCATACTCTCTATGCCTTATGCCATGCTCACTCCTGCGCTACCCCCATCGAAACTGGGAGTCATGATGGGAATTTTCAACCTGTTCATCGTTGCCCCCCAGGTAATTGCCTCAAGCATGCTGGGGTATATTGTGGGCTTTTTCTTTGACGGTAAACCTATGAGTGCGATGTTCATCGGAGGAATCTCCTTTGCC
This sequence comes from Draconibacterium orientale, assembly GCA_020719165.1. GTDB lineage: Bacteria > Bacteroidota > Bacteroidia > Bacteroidales > FEN-979 > CAIVAT01. Next base: position 9,258 of record DYQT01000073.1, read on the forward strand.
ATAGCAGCCCTGACCACTCTTTTTGTTGTGACTTATAAAAAAACCAATGCTGTTCAAACTTTTTAGTCAGATTTATCGGGCTTTAGGAACAGATTGATAAATTCATATTTCTAACATTTTTTCTAATAATTAAATTCAGCAACCAACATGATTAATGAACGTTCATCCGGAATATTACTCCATCCCACATCCTTACCGGGGAGATTTGGAATAGGTACCCTTGGGAAGGCAACTTTCGATTTTATTGATTTCCTTGTAAAAGCACAACAGAAATATTGGCAGATTTTACCTCTGGGCCCCACCGGATACGCAGATTCGCCTTACCAATGTTTTTCAGCCCATGCCGGGAATCCAAATCTCATCGACCTCGATATTCTGGTAAAAGCCCGGTTGCTGCATGCCGATGATCTTGCCGATTTTCCCCATTTTTCAAACAGCATTGTTGATTATGAAGGGGTTCAGCAAACAAGGTTGCCCTTGCTGAGAAAAGCCTATCACACCTTCACCCTGAATGCAGATAACATGGAAAAAATGGCCTACCGTAATTTTTTAAAGGACCAGGCAAAATGGATCAACGATTACAGTCTGTTCAGAGCCATCAAGGCAACCAGGGATCAGAAACCATGGTACCTGTGGGAAAATCCCCTGAAAATGAGGGAGACAGAAGCCATCCGGGCTATTCAAACCCTGTTGCACGAAGAGATTGATTTTCACAAATTTTTGCAATTCCTGTTTTTCAAGCAATGGATTGCAGTAAAAGAATATGCCCACAAACACAATGTGAAAATAATTGGTGACATTCCCTTATATGTTGCCCTCGACAGTGCTGATGCCTGGGCTAATCCGGAGATTTTTGAATTTGACAACAACCTGAACCCCATCCGTGTAGGCGGTGTGCCGCCGGATTATTTCAGCGAAACAGGCCAGCTATGGGGAAACCCGCTCTTCCGCTGGGATGTTTTAAAGGAAACCGGCTACCAGTGGTGGATCGATCGCATCCGCACCAGTCTCTTTTTATATGACATTATCCGAATCGACCATTTTCGAGGATTTGCAGCCTATTGGGCAGTGCCCTATTCCGAAAAAACCGCGATCAAAGGAACCTGGATTCCATGCCCCGGAAAGGAGTTCTTCGATGCCCTTAAAATCGAATTCGGCGAGTTGCCAATCATTGCAGAAGATCTGGGAGTAATTACCCCTGATGTTGAGGAGTTACGCGATGGTTTCGGCCTTCCCGGCATGAAAATCCTCCAGTTTGCCTTCGATTCATCGGAAGCCAACGATTATATCCCCCATAATTATGTTAAGAATTGTATCGTTTACACCGGAACACACGACAATGACACAGTAGTAGGCTGGTTCAAAGGCGCATCGCAGGACGACCGCAAATATGTGCTTGAATACCTCAATACAGGAGAACACGACATTCATTGGTCGTTTATACGGCTCGCATGGTCGTCGGTGGCCTATACTGCAATTGTTCCGATGCAGGATCTGCTGGGTCTCGACACCTCGGCCCGGATGAACCTCCCGGGGACAACCCAGAATAACTGGCAATGGAGAGTCAATGCCGGAGATTTCACGCCCGAACTGGCGGCCAGACTGGCATATCTTACTAATCTATATGGCAGATCTGTAAAATTAAAAGTTAAAAATTAGCCTATGCATCGCCTTCTAAGTTTACTTCTTTTACTGTTCCCACTAAGCATATTCTCTCAGGAGATCACTCTGAACCGGGTGGAACCGCCTTTTTGGTGGACGGGGTTCAAAAATACCAGTTTGCAGTTGCTGGTTCACGGAAACAACATCTCTTCAACAAACGTTAGTGTCAACTATCCCGGCTTTGTGCTGAAAAAAGTAAACAAAGTTGAAAATCCCAATTACCTGTTTCTTGATCTTTCGGTGGGTAATTCGGCACAACCCGGAATTGCCACTATCCTTTTTAAGCAGGGTAATAAGGTTGTTGGCAAATACCTTTATGAGTTGAAAGCCAGAAAGAAAGGTTCTGCAAGTCGTGCAAGTTTCTCCTCCCACGACGTGATCTACCTGGTTATGCCCGACCGGTTTTCAAACGGGGATACCGCTAACGACAACCTTCCCGGAATGGTTGAACAGGTTGACCGTACCAATAAAGATGGTCGCCACGGGGGTGATCTGAAAGGGATTATGGATCACCTTGATTATGTCCAGGATCTGGGAATTACAGCTTTATGGATCAATCCGTTACAGGAAAACAACATGTCGAAATATTCCTACCATGGATATTCGATTACCGACTACTACAAGATTGATCCACGGTTTGGCTCCAATGAAGACTATTTAAAGCTGAGTGATGCCGTGCATAAACGGGGTATGAAGCTGATCAAGGACATGGTTTTCAACCATTGTGGCAGCAATCACTGGTGGATGCAGGACCTTCCATCACGCGACTGGGTGAACCAATGGCCCGAGTTTACACGCACCAACTATCGCGCAGGTACCTTTACCGACCCTTATGCTTCGCAAGCCGATAGCAACATGTTTGTTCGCGGGTGGTTCGATATTACCATGCCCGATCTGAATCAGGCCAATCCCTATGTGAAAAACTACCTCATTCAAAACAGCATCTGGTGGGTAGAATATGCCGGGCTGGACGGAATTCGACAGGACACCCACCCCTATCCTTTCAAGGAAATGATGGCTGAGTGGGGAAAACGGTTGCAGGAAGAGTATCCGAATTTCAATGTTGTAGGCGAATGCTGGCTGAATTATCCTGCCTCGGTGGCCTATTGGCAACAAGGAGCCAAAAACAAGGATGGATACAACTCCTGGCTGCCAACGGTTTTTGATTTCCCGCTGTATGATGCCCTTGGCAAAGCCTTCTCCGAACCCGAAGGCTGGAATACCGGAATTGTAAGGCTCTATGAAATACTTGCCCAGGATTTTTCTTATCCCGATCCAAACAACATTGTCGTTTTTGCAGATAACCATGACGTAAACCGTTTCCTCGATTCACAAAAAGATGATGTGCGAAAGCTGAAAATGGCGATGGCGTACATTCTTACGACCAGGGGCATTCCGGAGATTTATTATGGTACCGAGATTCTGATGACGACCGGTGCCGATAAATCGGGGGATGGTAACAAACGCAGAGATTTCCCCGGTGGATGGAGCAGCGATTCGCAAAATGCTTTTACTGCTCAGGGACGTACCAATGCGGAAAATGACATACATAATTATATCAGGAAACTGGTTCGGTGGCGGGATGCCAGCGAGGTGATCCATACTGGAAAATTCAGGCATTTCATCCCGGCAGATGGGGTTTATGTATATTTCAGATACAATGAAAAAAGCACCGTTATGGTTGTGATGAACAATAACGAAGAATCAAAAACTATCGAAACCAAACGGTATAATGAGTTTTTGAAAAAGTTTAAATCGGGTGTTGAAATCATCTCCGGAAATTCGCTAAATGATCTTTCGAAACTAACAATACCAGCCAAGTCTGTTATAATAATTGAGCTTAAGTGACCCCACCCCCCTGCCCCCCTCCCCAAAAAGGGAGGGGGAGGAATTTAGGGTAGGGTAAAACATTCGTAATTCGTAATTCATAATTCGTAATTTTTTAATATGTTAGCAATTCAAAAACGTCTCAGTAACATTTTCTACATCATTCTGGGTCTTCCCAGCACCGCTATGGGTTTTGCGCTGTCGATCCAGATAGCCGTTTTAAGTTGGATTTTACGGACAAAATACAACCTTGAGATTGACCAGATCGGGATTGTATGGGCTGCAGGTCCGATTGCAGGTATCCTCGGCCAACCGCTGATAGGCCTGATCAGCGACAAGGCCTGGTTTTGGGGAGGAAGGAGAAAACCATTCATCATCATTGGCGGGATTTTAGCCGCACTCATGATTTTTGCCTTGCCAAATATTGATAAAATCAGCAATTTTTTCGGAATTGCCAGCATCATGGCAGTTGCTATTACGGTAGCGCTCACACTCGATCTTTCGATCAACATCAGCTTCAATCCAACACGCTCAATCATTGCAGATGTTACGCCAGACGGGCAACCCCGAACAAAAGGTTATACCTGGATGCAATCTATTTCAAACCTCTTCGGAAGCGGCGCCTATCTGATGGGTGCTTTAATTGGAAATTATTTCCTTATTTATGCCGGAGTCATCATCGTTTTAGTCTTCTCCATTGGACCTTTGTTTTTCATTGAAGAACCCAGGGAACTTGCAGTGTCGGACGACGATGAAAATAATAAAAAGAGCTCTAAATCTGGTATAACCGCCGATAAATCAACCGCGGCACCCACCCAATGGGGAGAACTTTTTAAATTATATTTTGCCCACGGATTCTCCTGGCTTGGCATTCAAACCATGTTCGTTTACATTTTTGCTTTTTTGGAACAAAAACTTCCGGCAATGCCTGATATGTCGGTAGCCGACCGCAACATGCGGTTAGGGCAAATGATCGGATGGTCATTCTTCATCCTCAATGCCGTTGGTTCCATCTGGCCTGCATTTCTGCTGGAACCGATGAGTAAAAAGCTTGGACGGGTGAGAACACAGTCGCTCATGGTCGGGATCATGGCACTTGGGTATTTCGGCATCGTGATGTTCGCCACCAACACTTTTATGCTTTACGCGCTGATGTGTGTTCTCACCTTCGGATGGGCTGCGGTTGTAAGTCTGCCATTTGCGATCATGTCAGAAAAAGTGGATAAAAGCAGGATGGGATTTTTTATGGGCATTTTCAACCTCTCGGTGGTGTTGCCTCAGCTCATTGCCAGTTCGGTGGTTGGAACCTACATCAAGAACTCTGCCGATAAAGGGATCGTTTTCATCATCAGCGGAATTTCGCTTGCAATCTCAGCGGCACTCTGGCTGCTTGTTTCCGAAAAGAAAAAAGCATAGACTGATTGTACAGAAAATGAAAAAAGCACTCTTTTTCTACCTGCTTCTCACCTTCGCAGCCCAGGTGAAGGGCCAATCTTTCGACCAGTTGATCATCAGGTTAAATTCAATACCCGAAAACCAGCGGCAGGCGGTGGCCGACAGTTTTATGAACTCAGGCACCCTTTTCCCATTTGTTGAGAACGACACCATGGTGCATTTTGTGTACAATTCTGCAGCACAATCCGTGTCAATGGCCGGAGATGCCACCGGGTGGAGCCCAAGTGCAG
>DYQT01000302.1 GCA_020719165.1 Draconibacterium orientale
GATTCTATTTTCACGACACAACTTAGATTCTTCCATTCTGCCGTTTTCTCCAGATTGTATATTCCGGTGATACTGACCCCCCATTCCGGTCCATACTGACCCCCCTCGGGGGTTCATCTTTTAAAGAACATCGAGTCGTGCAATATTACCTTTTTTTTCTTAATGATTCTCCCTTCATATCTATTCTGATCGTCTGATGAAGCAACCTGTCCATGAGGGCATCTGCGATGGTTCCATCTTCAAAGATTTCATACCATTTTGATACTGGCAGTTGAGAGCTTATTAATGTTGACCGTTTACCATGCCGGTCTTCAATTATCTCAAGTAGTTCAAGCCTGGTATTGGCATCCATCGGGTGGATCCCAAAATCATCAAGAATAAGCAGGTCTTGTTTTTCAATGCGCAGCATTTCCTTTAAGTAAGTGCCTTCAGCTTTGACAATGCGGAGTTTCTGAAAGAGTTTCTGCATGTTGAAGTAAACGACTTTATACCCCAGATGGCATGCCTGGTGTCCGATAGCTGAAGCAATAAAACTTTTACCCACACCGGTAGGGCCAGTAATAATGACATTTTCGGCCCTTTTGATAAAACTGCAATCACTTAATTGAAGAAGTTCATTCTTATCCAGATTTCGACTGGTGTGCCAATCTATCTCTTCGAGTGAACTCTGATAACGAAAGCGCGCAGCGCGCACCAAACGGTCTTGTTTACGTCCTTGCCGGTGTTCCCATTCAGCCTGAAGCAACATTTGCAGTAACTGTTCCGATGATAAATGAGGTAGTTGATGTGTTTCCGACAGGTTTTGCCAGAGAGTAGCCATGCCCTCCATTCTCAGGGAGAGGATGTTCTGTTTGATCTGATCGTGCATAAAAATTGGTTTTTAGAAAGGTTAAAAATTGATTATTGGTAGGCCTCAGGGCCACGGATATTTTCATGAAAAGGGAGTGTAGGAACTTGAGTTAACGGAACATTTTGTTTGTTTTCCATAATATTTCTGATAAACATATAGTTGTAAACCTTTAGTTCCAGGCCTGTGCGACACGCACCGATGAGTTTCTCTTTACCGAGTTTGCGCGCCAGCGACTGTATACCCTGGCAACTTTTATACGCCTGTTCCGGATGGTTTTTGCTTTTAATGAGATTTTCCAGATAAAGCCCAACCTCCTTTGCAATGCCCTGACCCCATTGTATAAAACCATCGGGCGATAGCCCGAGCATGTAACTGTGACTAGATGGAAGATGGTCGGTCACGGTAGTGTATTTGTGCATGCGGCGGCTTCTTTTGTGGTAGGCAATGCGCTGATTTTCAAAAAAAACATTCACCTCATCGGCTGTATAAATAACAGTCACCTGTTTGCCAATGTAGCGCATTGGAACGCTGTAATAGTGTTTGTCTTGTCCCAGCAGCAAGTGAGAGTTCTTTTGAACAGTGGCCGTGCGGTAATATTTCATTTCAAATGCACTGGCGGGCAAAGGCAGCAGATGTTGTTTTTCACTGCTTTCAAATACCTGCCGCCTGCTTTCGTTTCTTCGGCTGAACATGGCATTGTTATGTTGCTCCAACAACTGGGTAATTGCCAGATTCATCTCATTCAGACTATGAAAGGTCCGGTTGCGCAATGGGGCGTAAATGCGGCTGTAAAGTATGCGTATGAGCCCTTCTACCAAAGGTTTGTCTTTGGGTTTGGCAACTCTGGTGGGAATAACCGCCATTTGGTAATGGTTGCAAAAATCACTGAAGCTCTGTGTGATTTCCGGTTCGTAACGGTTGGCACGGATAACGCCGCTTTTCAGGTTGTCGCTTACAATGGCCCGGGTGCTTCCACCAAAATATTCAAGCATATGCCTGCAGGCGGAAAGAAAATCCTCACTGCCCTGAGACTCAACTGCACAGGCAAAAGAAAGCTGGCTGTGGCCAAGCAATCCGGCAAAAAACTCAACTTCAATGTCTTTGTCTGTTTCACGGTCGTGATACTTTAATCTTTTTCCGGCAAAATCAATAAAGATCTTATCACCAGGCTCATGTTCCATGATCATGCTGGCACTCTGTGCTTTCAGCCATTGCTGAAAATGCCAGCAGAACTGCGAGTAACTATACCCTGCCGGGTATCGCTTCCGATACTCGCCCCAAAGCACAAAACGGTTTACACCGGTTCGCCTGAGTTCTTCTTTAATCCACGGAAACAGCTCTTCAATATCGTTGAAGTGATCACGGTTTATAGCGGTCTTCTGATTAAGAATCTGTTCAAGCTTAGGATCATCCATTGCAATGAGTTGTTCAGGCGGATAACCGCTCCCCTGAATCAATTGGATGTAACGCCTTAGGGTGTTCTTAGACAAGCCCAAATCGCGGACAATGCCCTTCTTGCTTTGACCCTGTTGTATTTTCAGTAAAATCTGCTTTACTATGCTCATAGGTTTTGTTTTTCCTGCCATCTCGATGTCTTTTTGTTAACATCATTTATGTCAGAAAAAATGAACCTGATACTGAAGATCCGATTTTCAATCAGGGGGGTCACTATGCCGGAATGGCATTGTGACCCCGGGGTCAGTATTGCCGGAATGACAGCCCGATCTAAAAGTATAAATCTGAATTTGTACCTTTTCAACAGGGGGGGTCAGTATCCCGGAATGGGGGGTCAGCTTGCTCCGGAATGGGGGGTCAGGATGGTCCGGAATCTACAAGCATGGCATTGTGATAAACTTTCTCCAGAAAGCCAGCACCCAGTATATTATGCACATTGAAGGCTGCTTTGATAATTTCACCAGTCAATTCTTTATAATTTGAGTCCATCGCGATTTGGGTTTAAGTGATTGATTTACATTTGTTTTATTGGTTTATATGCTGAAATTTCAGGGAATCGTCAATAAATAAAGCTAATTCTACATTAATTTAATCATTCCTGTAAATCCTGTAAATCCTGTCTAATTGTTATTCACCTTTGAGTTCTTCCTCCCCGCACCAGCAGAAATCAAAATAGGAACAGTTTTTACAGGTGCCGATTTTGATCCTTTCAGGGCATTTCTCATCTTGCACCAGGGCTTCAATATCGCTCACCATGGCGGGAATTTCCTCTCTGTCAATGTCAGTCAGAAATACTACAGCGGAGATTCAACTGATTTTGGTCATCA
>DYQT01000074.1 GCA_020719165.1 Draconibacterium orientale
TGCAAAATCGCTGCGAGCTGTTTTCGGAAGGCGAATCCTTGGACCTGAATTTCCGATGGTGTCGAGGATTATGAACCTTTTTATTAAGCACATTATGTTCAAAATGGACCGCGGGCTGTCATCTTCTGCCATGAAGGGGATGATGTTGGAGGTAATTGCGAAATTTCAGCAGGAACCTGCTTTTAAATCGGTAAAAGTCATCATGGACGTTGATCCCCAGTAGTGTCAATTACCAAAAAAAGATCTTCATTGTCCTTCTTCATGAGGTATCGCTCACGGGCAAATTTTTCCAGTTGAGAACTGTCGTTCATTAACTGATAAGTGAGGATTGAATCTTTTTTAATCTCCTGCAGGTAAAACTGTTTCTCAAGATTTAGCATATCCAGCTTTTCCTGTAAACTGTTGCGCGTTATAAGGTTGTTGCTGTCAAAAAACACCATCCAAACCACAAATGCAACCGTGGTCAGGAAGAATTTGTTGATGAGGATACTGAAGATGAATTTTAAGACAGACATGGGGAATTACGAATTACGAATTACGAATGACGAATCGGATGCATTTTCCTGCATTGTTTGCATGTTCTACACCAGGCTCTTCAGATAGTTATAGATCTCCACCTGCGACCGGATTTTTGGGCCGGGGGTTTTTTTATACTGGTTTTGTATGTCGGGGCCTATCACCCTAGCCTTTACATTGTCTGAAAGTTGAATGTCGAGCATTTTTCTCAGCTGTTCCTTAATCTCCGGATCAAAAATCGGGGTTGCCACCTCGATCCGGTTATTCAAATTCCGAACCATCCAATCAGCCGAGGTAATGTAATAAAGGTTGTCTCCGCCATTGCAAAACACCAGTATCCGCGCATGCTCAAGGAATCTGTCGACAATGCTTATTGCTTCAATGTTTTCACTCAGTCCGGGAATACCCGGAACAAGGGTACAGATGCCACGGATGATCAGTTTGATCTTCACGCCCGCCTGGCTGGCTTTGTAGAGTTTCTTGACCATGGCGCCATCCACCAGGCTGTTCAATTTGATAATCGCCCAGGCTTCTCTGCCTGCTGCCGCATGGTGCATCTCGTTGTTCAACAGCTTGATATAGAAATTGCGCATATTCACGGGCGCCACCACCAGCGCCTTGAACTTGAAGGGACGGTAACTCTCTTCGATCAGGTGAAATGCGTTGACCACGTCATTGCAAATTGTTTGATCGGCGGTAAGCAGACTGACATCGGAATAGATCCTGGCGGTTGTTTCGTTGAAATTTCCAGTGCCGATAAAAGCAAAGTAAAAGTTGCTGTTATTCTCCTTTCTTCGGATCAAAAGCAACTTGCTGTGAACTTTGAACCCGGGAATGCTGTGAATAACTTTAACGCCCTCTTCACGCAAACTTTCAGTCCAGAAAATATTGGCTTCCTCATCAAACCGGGCCTGGAGTTCCATGAAAACCGTCACATATTTGCCATTTCTGGCAGCGTTGATCAGGGCATTGATAACACTTGAATTTTTAGCGGCACGGTAAATCGTCATTTTGATCGACCGAACCTTTGGATCAATAGAAACTTCCCGCAGCAAATCAATGATATACTGAAACGACTGGTATGGATAATGGAGCATGATGTCTTTTTGTCTGATCGACGTAAGAATGCTCCGGTTCAGCGGCAAATCTTTATGCATCAGCGGCACATGCGGCTCGTACTCCAATTCCCGGTGCCCCAGATTGGGAAATCCCATAAAATCTTTGAAGTTATGATACCTGCCTCCACCCCTGATGGGATCTTCTTTGGTGATTTCCAAACGTTTGGTGATTATTTTCAACAAATCGGCCGGTATGGATTTGTCGTAAACAAACCGAACCGGGATTCCGCGCTTACGCTGCTTCAGGCTTTCGGTCATCACTTCGAGAAAACTTTTGGAAACATCCGTGTCGATGTCAATTTCTGCATCACGGGTAATTTTTACCGTATAGGCAGAGAAAGTGTCGTATCCAAAAATGGAAAATATTTCGGAAAGACAGTATCGGATGATGTCGTCAAGCAGAATGATATAGCGTTTTTCTCCCTCGGTAGGAAGGATCAAAAACCGGGAAATTGTTTTCGTCGGCAATTCAATCAGCGCATAATCATCTTTCAGGGCTTTGTCGTGGCGCCCGATGGTGACTGCCAGATAGATTGATTTGTCGCGCAGTGACGAAATGTCGCGCAAACTGCTGATCATGATGGGGAACAACCCTCCACGCACCTGCTCCCGGAAATACTTTCGTACAAAAATACCTTGTGAATCAGATAGTTGCGTTTCGTTGATGATAAAAATATCATGATGAGCCAGGTCGGTTACAATGCGTTCATATACCTGCATGAATTCGCGCTCCTGTGTCTGAACCAAATCTCCGATCTCTTTGAGCGCTTTTTTGGGGTTTACCGGTGTGTCGTAGTGAAAACGTTCTACCTTCAGCATGCGATTGAGCGTGGCAACCCGAACCCGAAAAAATTCATCGCGGTTGTTGGAAAAAATTCCGAGAAATTTTAGCCGTTCAAGCAAAGGATTTCGCACATCGGCAGCCTCCTGCAAAACTCGTCCATTGAAATAGAGCCAATTTAAATCACGGTTCAGAATGGGGACTTTCGGACTGGAGGTCATGTTATTTTAACATCTTTGGAAACACAATAAATTCCTGAACAGCGTCTATGGAAGGGATACTTTCCCATTTGTCGGTATCGAAGCTAAGGCAAACAATGCAGGAAGTCGCCATTGATTCAATCCCGGGATGAAGGAACAGGTTGGCAAGATGGGTAATGGTCGGGTTGTGTCCGAAGATCATCAGCGAGTTGATTTCATTGGATGTTCCGTAGATAATATCAAGAATCCGGTCGTTGTAACCATCGTAAATTTTCCGATCGGTTTTAATTTTATTAACAGGATAGTTCAACCCTTCGGCCACGATTTTGGCCGTTTCGTAAGCACGCGCCGCCGGACTTGAAATGATAATATCAACTGAGGTCTCCCGTTTCAGCAGGTAATCCACAATCAACTTGGTCTTTTTGTGTCCCTTGGGCAGCAACGGACGGTCGACATCCGACACGCCCGGTTCTTCCCAGGCGGCTTTGGCATGACGCATCAGGTAAAGGGTCTTCATTTTATTGTTTTTTAGTAAGCAAACAGAGGAAATTCCGCCATCATTTCGTTCACATCAGCGCGAACTTTTACAATAGCAGCTTCATTTTCAATATTGCCGATCACTTGGTCAATCATGTCCACAATAGTTGCCATGTGTTGTTCTTTCAATCCACGCGTGGTGATGGCGGGAGTGCCAACACGCAAACCGGAGGTTTGAAAGGGAGAACGACTGTCGAACGGCACCATGTTTTTATTCACTGTGATATCAGCCTGAACCAGAATATTTTCAACTTGTTTCCCCGTGATATTTGGGAACTTTGTTCTCAAATCGATGAGCATCAGGTGATTGTCGGTTCCGTCTGAAATTACATGATATCCTTTGTTCATGAATGCTTTCGACATTGCTGTTGCATTTTTCTTTACCTGGATCACGTAATCCATATATTCATCCGACAGCGCTTCGAAAAAGGAGACGGCTTTGGCTGCAATGACATGCTCCAGCGGTCCGCCCTGGATTCCCGGAAAAACAGCAGAATCAAGCAATTGCGACATCATTTTAATTTCTCCTTTTGGGGTGGTCAGTTTCCATGGATTTTCAAAATCTTTACCCATCAGAATCATTCCTCCCCGCGGTCCGCGCAGGGTTTTATGCGTGGTGGTGGTAACAATATGGCAATGAGGAATCGGATCGTTGAGCAGTCCGCGGGCAATAAGCCCTGCCGGATGTGCAATATCAGCAAGTAACAGGGCTCCGATTTTATCAGCAATACTCCGCATGCGTTTGTAATCCCAATCGCGCGAATAGGCCGAGGCGCCTGCAATCATCAGTTTGGGTTTGATTGAAAGCGCCTTTTCTTCCATTTTATCATAATCGATCATCCCCGACTCCTGTTCAACCTGGTAGGCCACTGCCTTATACAGAATCCCGGATGAATTTACCGGCGAACCGTGCGAAAGGTGACCGCCATGTGCCAAATCGAGACCCATAAAGGTGTCGCCGGGTTTCAAACAGGTCATCAGAACTGCCATGTTGGCCTGAGCGCCCGAATGAGGTTGAACGTTTGCCCAGTCGGCGTTGAATAATTCTTTTGCACGGTCGATGGCCAACTGTTCCGAAATATCCACATTTTGACAACCGCCGTAATACCTTTTACCAGGATATCCCTCGGCATATTTGTTGGTAAGACAGGATCCCATGGCTTTTAAAACCTGCTCACTGACAAAATTTTCTGATGCGATCAGCTCCAAACCACTGGTTTGCCGATGCAATTCGTCCTTGATGACCTTGAAAATAGCACTATCTTTTTTCATAACAGCTTAAAATTTTGGAGATTAAATATCGTTAATTTCTATGTAGGTCGTTTGGAGGAACAAAAGTATAATTAATTCAGATAAAAACTGGATATTTGCTTACAAAAGTAAAATTTCGCTACCGGGTCACGCAGAGGTCCAAAAGCATTATGAGCATATCCCCAAATACCCATTTGACCGTAAGCAGGGTTCACCGGTTTCGATATTCTACATTCGGTATTCAATATTCAATATTCAATATTCGATATTCGTTATTCCTTGTATTGTTCAGCCTGTTTTTTCATGAAAAAACCTTCTCCCAGTTTTCCGCCGGAGTTGATGACACCATTAATCCGGGAGTGCCGGTCACCCTTTCCTCAAAATTCGGATTGCTGGCAAATGGGGTCAACATGCTCGATAATAATGTTGAAGGCCCTTTCAACATTGGGTTTACCTTTACTTTTTACGGCAACAAATTTACACAGTTTTCGATAGGGGATAATGGCTGGATCAGTTTCGTCCGCAATCTTAACTGGGGTGCCACCCGCAACATCCGTTTGCCCAGTGCCGCCAGTGAAAGTCCGAAAAATTGTATCCTTGGCGCAATGGAGGATTATAATCCGAAACAGGCCGGAAGCCCTTATATTTTTTATCAAACGATCGGACAGGCCCCAAACAGAAGGCTTGTGGTGATGTGGTGCCAATGTCCGATGTATGGCTGCGATGATCTTTCAGTTTCGTTTCAGATCGTGTTAAAAGAGGGCGATACCATCGAAACCCATCTCTATCAAAAACCTGTTTGCACCAATTGGGATAACAAATGTACAATAGGAATTCAGAATGAAACCGGGTATAACTGCGATACACTGCCCAATAAAAACAGAAATTCCACCTCCTGGAGCGCAAGCCTCGAAGGTTGGAGATATGTGCCAACTTCATCAGACACATATGATGTTACAGAGATTCCCTATCGCATGGAGCCGATTACTCCGGGCGATAAAATATCCTATCGGTGGTACAATGGCTCTGAGTTTTTATCGGATCAGCAAACCCTGATTGTTGCTCCTTCGGAAACAACTACCTATACTGCCTATTGCACCCTTTGCAGCGGAGAGGAGTTTAAAGATGAAGTTACCGTTTACGTTGTTCCTTACATTCCCAATGTATTTACGCCCAATGGAGATGGACTGAATGATTTTTTCCGCATGGTGGGCCTTCCGCCGGAAAATGTTACTCAATTTAACATGCAGATTTTTAACAGATGGGGCCAGGTAGTTTATTCATCCATTGATATTCGGGAAGGTTGGGACGGGAAAATGAAAGGCGAAGTGTGCCCCGAAGGCGATTATGTTTGGGTTATTTTTTATGAAGAAAAAAACAAGACCAAAACCAGCAACAAGGGTACGATTACCCTTCTTCGCTGACAATCATGATATTGTTCATCGACAAATGAAAAATATGTCGTAAAGCGAATCGACATGCAACGCATTTTAATCTCATATTTATTGGTAATCGGGTTTTCTTGCTATTGCTACGCCCAGGTTGCCGGGTTTTTTGCGCCCGACACTGTGTGCATGAACAAGCCCGTGGTTATTTCCAACGTTCAGCCACCCTCGGCAACTTCGTACAAATGGAGCTTTTGTACCGGCAATGCATTTTATGAACCCGATGGAATCAATCTGGGTAACCCCAATCAACTTTTAAATGCCCCCCGTTTCATTACCCTGGTTCAGGATAGCCTTGATTATTATTCTTTTACCACCAACAGTGGCAACGCGAATGTGGTAAGGTGTTATTACGGCGCAACATTGTCTCTTTCCCCTTCAGCCATTACCAACCTTGGCAATTTTAATCTGTTTACAAATGAAATGGGCGGAATTCAGGTCAAAAAGGAGAACGGGAACTGGTATGGTTTTGTTTCCGATGGCGCCAGGATGATCAGGCTCGACTTTGGTAATTCGCTCTTAAATACTCCGGGTTCCCATGCAATCAATTTGCCCGGAGTCAACAGGGCGTTTGGTTTGGCAATAACCCGTCAGAATACTAACTGGGTTGGTTTTTGTACCGATCTTGAAAGCGATAGCCTTTTTCGTCTCGAATTTACCGCCGGGCTGAGTAATGACCCCGTAGTGACCAACCTCGGAAACATCGGCTTCCTGAATGCCCCGGCCAGCATTATTATCGCTCAGGAAAACAGCCTTTGGTATGCCTTTATTTGCAACTATGGCAACAGTACCATCAGTCGGATCGAATTCGGAACCTCCCTTCTTAATCCCAATCCTTCAGGCGCCAACCTGACCTCGATAGGAGGGTTGAACGTAAATGCCGGCATAACCCTGATAAACGATTGCGGTAGTATTAACGGGTTCGTTACCAATAACGTGAATCAGTCAGACCAATGCATCGTACACCTGGTTTTCGCGAATGGTCTTGGGGGCACGGTAACCGGTTATCAGATAGAGAACAACGGAATACTTAATAAACCCTTTGGGATTTCGGAGGTGGTACGACAGAGTGGCACATTGTATGCATTCGTTGCAAACTCAGGAAGTTCATCGGTGACACGGATGTTTTTTCCATCATGCTCTGAAGTGTCATTACCCTTTTGGACAGGGCCCGATCCTCCTCCGGTTACCTACCAGGCTCCGGGAAAATACAACATTCAGCTAACGGTAAACGAAGGTTCGCCCGATGAATCATCCCAATGCAATCATATCGTGGTATTGCCAACTCCCGACGTTTCTCTGGGACCCGACCGTTCGCTTTGCCAGGGCGATAGCCTGCGGGTTAATCCCGATGCCGAAAGCAAGTTTTATTTGTGGTCAACAGGAGCCCAAACCAGCTCAATCGCAGTTGATACATCCGGAACCTACTGGGTTCAAGCTGTTAGTTCCTTTGATTGTGAGGATTTTGATACCATTCAGGTAACCGTGAATAAAAGCGCCGCCGTTCGTGTGGATACCACCATCTGTGAGGGCTTGTCATACTGGGCTCAGCAGGCCATGCAATCTTCCTCCGGTACCTATTTCGACACCCTGCAGATGGCCACTGGGTGCGACAGTGTGATAACAACCAACCTGAGTGTCAGGGATTGCCCGCTCCTGATTTGGTTCCCGAATGCCTTTACACCCAATGGCGATGGGTTAAATGACTTTTTCAGGCCGGTTGGAACAAATATCACCAAGTATAAATTGCTGATCTTTGACCGCTGGGGAGCACTTATCTTCGAATCCGCCGATATCAGCACTGGATGGAATGGATATGTTAATGGCCGGGCAGCCGCACCCGACATATACACATTCCACGTGACCTTTGAAACCATCCAGTATCCGGGAGAAACTCACCGTGAAAAAGGAACCTTCTTGCTGTCGAAATAGTCCGGGGAAGTTTATTTTCTTATATTTACGGTGTTTTAATCCCAAATGAAATCAAAGAACTTCAATGCCATGAAATTTCGTATACTGCTATCTCTAATCTGTTTTTGCTGCATGGGCTCTCAAAATAACTTCGCTCAATCCACCCTGAGCCTTCCCGATGTTTCTTCCCGTATCCCGGGTATCAGTGCCCGCGACCAGCAATCTGAAACCATCATCCCTGATCCTGAAACCCCGGCCACAGATCCCGATTCACGGATGTTCTGGTGGCGTGATGCACGTTTTGGCATGTTTATACATTGGGGATTGTATGCGGTACCTGCCGGTGAATGGAATGGTAAAACAGGTTACGGCGAATGGATTCGTACCTCGGCAGAAATACCGCTGGAGGTTTACGATCAATTCCGGCCAAAATTCAATCCCGTCAGGTTTGATGCCGATTCGTGGGTGAAAATGGCAAGAGATGCCGGAATGAAATATATTGTAATTACGACGAAACATCATGATGGTTTTTGCATGTTCGATACAAAGCAAACCGATTTCAACATCATGACTACGCCGTTTAAGCGCGATCCGATGAAGGAACTTGCCGCCTCTTGTAAAAAGTATGGTTTGAAATTATGCTTCTATCATTCCATCATGGACTGGCATCATCCCGACTACCTTCCGCGCCGGGAATGGGAGAAAAACCGTTCAACACATGGAGCCGATTTTAGGCTATATGTTGATTATATGAAAGCACAGTTGAAGGAGTTGCTCACCAATTATGGAGAGATCGGTGTTTTGTGGTTCGATGGCGAGTGGGAAAATACCTGGAATGAAAAATATGGGAAGGAAATATATCATTATGTGAAAAGCATTCAGCCCGATATTTTGGTCAATAACCGTGTTGGAGCTGGCAGGCTCGATATGGAAGGACTTACCAAAGAGGGAGCATTCGGAGGGGATTTCGGAACTCCGGAGCAGCAAATACCGGCCACCGGCCTTCCCGGGGTTGATTGGGAGACCTGCATGACCATGAACGATCACTGGGGCTATAACAAAGCCGATAAAAATTTCAAATCAACGAAGGAGATGATCAGAATGCTGGCCGACATCGCTTCGAAAGGGGGCAATTACCTGCTCAATGTAGGGCCAACATCAGAGGGATTGTTCCCACAGGAAAGCATCGATCGCCTGTCGGCCATCGGACGATGGATGAGGGTCAACGGGGAGTCAATTTACAGAACATCCGCCAGTCCTTTCAAACAAACACCCTGGGGCCGCTGTACCCGTGCAATGACCTCCTCCGGCACCATTCTCTACCTTCATGTATTCGATTGGCCTGCCAGCGGAAAATTGCAAATTCCAGGCGTTTTGAATACGCCTGATAAGGCTTACTTATTGTCCGATCCCTCCGGGGCTGCGCTGAAAATAGAACGGCAAAATGATGCTTTGGTGATTTTTCTGCCGCGGCAAGCCCCCGATTCAATCAACAGCGTGATTGCAGTACATTTGAAAGGAAAACTTGATCAAACAGACCCGCCCGAATTTGCAAATGAATTGAACATCTTTGTCGATTCACTCCGGGTAAGTCTTTTTAGCGAACGCGACAACGTTCAAATCCGGTACGATATAGGAAAATCAGAGCCTTCTCAATCATCCGAATTGTACACCAAACCAATCCTGCTCAAATCAACTACTATTCTGAGCGCGCGGTGTTTCCGCGACGGAAAACCCGTAAGTGGTACCATTACAACCGAATTCAAAAAAGTGGAGCCTTTGAAGGCATTCAATATCTCTCCTGTCAGCGGCGTGGCAGCCGGCATCCTTTATAAATACTACGAGGGTGCCTGGGACAGCCTTCCTGATTTTAACAACCTGAAGCCCATAGCAGAAGGGGTTGTTCCCGATTTTGTATTCACCCCGCGAAGGCAGGATGATAACTTTTGTTTTAAATACGATGGCTATGTGCGCATTCCCGAATCAAGTGTTTATACCTTTTCTACCAGCTCCGACGATGGCAGCCGCCTTTGGATCGACGACCAACCCATCGTGAACAACGACGGGCTTCACGGGTTGGGCGAAAAGTCTGGAAATATCGCACTCGAAAAAGGATATCATAAAATATGCGTGGCCTACTTCGAACGAACCGGCAGCGACAACCTGCTGATTTTCGTAAAAAGCCAGTCCCATCCCAAACAGGTGTTGCCAAAGGAATGGCTGGGCCATTGATATTTAAGATGTAATCCAATTTTTCATGGAAACTTTACCAAACCTGTTGATTGTTGATGACACAGAGGAAAATCTTTTTTTTCTCGAAAGTGTCATCAGAAAAATAAAGGTCACCCTGATCAGGGCACTTTCCGGTACCGAAGCGCTTGAAAAAACCCATGGAATAGACCTGGCACTTGCCATCATAGATGTTAACATGCCTGTGATGAATGGATATGAGCTGGCTGTCAGGATAAATTTAACCCGGAGCAAAGAGAAAGTGCCAATCATATTTATTACGGCAAGCCATCTTGCAGAAAAAGATACGATCAAAGGGTATGATTCAGGAGCGGTCGATTACATCTTCAAACCTTTCAATTACACTTTTCTGCATAGTAAAATAGATGTATTTCTTGACCTTTACAATCAAAAGAGTAAAATCAGCAAGGATGCTGTGATGCTTAAAAAATCGCACGAAGCGCTTTTTAGTGTGTATAAAGCGCTTCAAAAGAGTGAAGAAAAATACAGAAACTACATTGATCGGGCTCCCGATGGCGTTTTTGTTACCAAAGAAACCGGAAAATATATCGAGGTGAATCATGCAGCAAGCCGTATCACCGGATATACCAAGGCGGAATTGCTTAAAATGTCAATGCCTGATTTCTTTCCAAAGGAGTATTTTGCCGGGGGCATGGCAAGTTTTGAAAGGTTATTTGAAACCGGTAAATTATCGACGGATATGCCGTTCAGGCACAAAAATGGCACAATCCGATGGTGGGCGCTGGAAACTGTTAAATATGACGCCAAAAGGTTTCTTCTTTTTGCAAAAGACATAACCCGTCGTAAACACACAGAAGAAATATTAAAGAACAGCGAAGAAAACCTTGCAGAGGCTCAGCGGATCGCACATATCGGAAGCTGGGAGTGGGACATGACTTTAAATACCGTGAAATGGTCGAAGGAGATGTTTCGCATTTTTGATATTGATGCCGCCACATACGATGAGAACCCTGAAGCATTGATTAAAGTGCTTCATCCCGATGATGTTGTGAGTTTTACCAACAGCATGCGCGACAACCTGTCGGAAGGGAAATCGCTGGTTTTAGAGTACAGGGTAATACACAGGGATGGTTCGGTTCACCATATGTTAGCCAGTGGAAGGGTTTACTTCAACGAAGCCGGAAAACCTAACAAAAGTATAGGTACCGTGCTAGATATAACCGAACGCAAACATGCCGAGGATGCCCTTCGGAAAAGTGAGACCTTGTTCAAATCGGTTGTAAACAACAATCACGATCTCACAACATTGACCGACAAAGACGGGAGAACTATATTTCTCAGTCCTCAGTGTGAAAACGTGCTGGGGTACCCTCCTGAAGTTTTTCTTGGAAAGCAATTTCCCAACATCATACATCCGGACGATAATGAACGATGTAAATTGAAATGGGAGCAGGTGCTTAATGAGGGATTGGAATTGAAAGAATATGAATACCGTATAGTTGACAGCAGTGGAGCAACCCGGTGGGTATCTCACTCGGCAAAGATGGTAACCATAGATGAAAGCATATTGGGGATGCAGAACAACATCCGGGATATTACTCCGCAGAAAAAAGCCCAGGATGCGATAAAAGTCAGCGAGGGGAAATATCGAACCATGCTGAATGCTTCGCCGGATGGCATATTTTTGATCAATATGGATGGAATGATCACCGAGGTTTCCGACATCGGGCTCGAACTGTTTGGCGCCGACACCAAGCATGATCTTGTAGGTATGGATTTTTCGATTTTCGTTCCGGCCGACGAGAAGAAATCGGTGACAGATATTTTTGAAAGGACGATTAACGAAGGTCTGACCCAAAATATCGGGTTAAAAATAACCAAGAAGAATCAATCTGTATTTGCTGCTGAAATTAGCGCTACGCTGATCCAGGGACCCGATGGAGTTCCCCTCTCCTTCATGTTCATAATCCGTGATATTTCCATGCGTAAAAAGATGGAAACAAAACAGATACATGCCGATCGCATGGCAAATCTTGGTCAGATGGCTGCCGGTATTGCCCATGAAATCAACCAGCCATTAAATATAATTTCGATGGTTGTAGATAAAATACTGTTTGAATCTGCTAAAACTGACTCGATCAATCTTGACTTTTTCAAAAAGAAAGCGGATAAAATTTTCGAAAATATCACCCGGATGAAAAACATCATTGATCACATCAGGGCATTTTCGAGGAGTCAGGAGGAATACGTGTCAACCGCTTTCGATATCAATACCAGCATTGAAAATGCAACTTCCATGATTGCTGAGCAGTTCAAACATTTGGGAATCAACCTGAATATTCAACGGGATATTCAAATTCCGCAAATTTCGGGAAATACCTACAAATTCGAGCAGGTGGTGTTAAAACTGTTGGTCAATGCGAAAGATGCACTGATAGAGAAAAAGAACAAACAACCCGATTTTACAGAGATGACCATTGACATTAAAACATACTCGGAGAATCGATTTCTCATTGTTGAGGTTGCAGATAACGGGATTGGGATTAGCAGCGACGATATCCAGCACATTATCCTGCCTTTTTATACCACCAAGGATGAAGGGAAAGGGACGGGTCTTGGTTTAACGATTTGTTATCAGATAATTAAAGAGATGGGAGGAACCATTGAGATAATCAGTGACGGTATACAGGGAACAAAAATTAAATTACTTTTGGAAATTCAAAAGGACAACCACGATGTCAATAGCAGAAAAAATTAAAATCCTGATCCTGGATGATGAAAAGCAATTCACCGAAGAATTGAATGGCTTTTTCCAGGATTCGGAGTATGAATCAGTCGAAGCCAATACCGCAGCGGAAGGCATGCGTGTGTTAAAAAGCCATGTTATCGACCTCCTGATTCTTGATGTGAGGTTGCCTGGTGTGAATGGTCTGGATATTCTGAAAGAGGTGAAAGGCCAATACCCCGCCATGGAGGTCATCATCATTTCGGCGCACGGGGATATGGATACGGTGATTAAAGCAATGCGGCTTGGAGCATTCGATTACCTGCGCAAACCATTCAGGTATATCGACATTCAGATTGCCATCGAACGGACGCAAAAATATCTGCAACTGCATCGGCGACTGAAGCAGATGGAAGAGAGAAATTCACTCATTTCGAAAAATCTCGAAGAAAAAATCGATCGCCAGTTTATCGGTATCAGCCCTCAGATTCTGGAGGTGTTCGATCAGGCAATAACCGCTTCAAACTACCCTGATTCCAATGTGCTTATCACGGGTGAAAGTGGTACCGGAAAGGAGAACATCGCCCGTATTATTCACTTTTCCAGCGCCCGGAAGGAACATGTTTTTTGCGCAGTCAACAGCAGCGCCATCACTGACACTTTGTTGGAAAGCGAATTCTTTGGCCATAAAAAGGGCTCTTTCACCGGAGCTTTCAACGATAAAATGGGCTTTTTTGAAGTATGCAATCAGGGCACTTTGTTCCTGGATGAGATCGCCGATATGCCGTTCAACCTGCAGGCTAAAATTTTACGCGCTACCGAAGAAAAGGTGGTAACCAGAGTTGGAGATACAAAACCAATCCACACCGATTTCAGAATTATCTCTGCAACAAATCATAATATTGACGGCCGGGTGAAAAGCGAAAAATTCAGACTTGACCTGTTACACCGGCTCAATACCCTCCATATACACATTCCGGCCCTCAGAGAAAGACCGGAGGATATAAAGCCCTTGCTGACACATTTTGTCGAATTATATGCCACACGGTTTAACAAGCCGAATATCAGGATATCCAAAGAGGTTTTTGGTTTGTTGGCGACCTATGATTTTCCTGGAAATGTAAGAGAATTGAGAAACATGGCGGAACGTGCGGTAATTCTTTGCAAAAGCAATGTGCTTGAAATCAGTAACTTTCCGGTTAAGCCTCAAAAAGAGAATCCCGTTGAAAGGGTTTCTGAATCAGTAAATTTAAAACAGAATGAATTCAATCTGATTCAAAAAGCGTTGAAAAATGTCGATTATAACCTGCAGGCAGCTGCCGATGCATTGGGAATTCACCGCGATGCCCTGAGCCGGAAAATGCTCAAATTCAACATCACCCTCTCATCAGAAAAAAAAATCCGGATTCCTTCGTGAAAATCGTACGCATTAACGCGTACCATCCGCGATTTTATTGTTGAAATTACCTCTTTCTTCCGGTAATCCGCATATGTCTATTCTGGTTTTCCATAAATTGTAATTTTTTTATTACTTAATTTTCAGGCGATTGACCTGTAAAAATCTCCTGAGGTTTAGCTGCCGGCAATTTCTGGCCTGTGCTTTGCAATACCTTTGGCACAAGAGGTAAACCGTCCCTCTAATGTCAAGCACGGTATAAACAAACTTAACTGCTTATCCCTTTCGGTCAAGTTGGTTTGATTAAGTCGTTAAATGG
>DYQT01000303.1 GCA_020719165.1 Draconibacterium orientale
GTACTTCGAAAAAGTTATGGTTATCGACCATTTCCTTTATCAGCTCCTTCATATCATATGGCTTATTAGGATCTTCAGGAATAAGCGTATCGAGTTTTTTATCGCTTCGGTTGATGTCGTCGGTGGTAGCCATGAACGGGGCATCTTCCATATTGTTGGAAGGAAGATAGCTCATCAGCTCGCGCAGCATCATCATAGCATGTTCGTCGTCGTTGGCAGTAAAGTGCGCCACCCCGCTTTTGCTGTTGTGTGTAATGGAACCTCCCAGTTCTTCTTTGGTAACTTCTTCGTGTGTAACTGTTTTAATAACATCCGGACCCGTTACAAACATGTAGCTGGAACCTTCAACCATCATAACGAAATCGGTAATAGCCGGCGAATACACTGCGCCACCGGCACAAGGGCCTAATATTGCTGAAATCTGCGGGATAACACCTGAACTCATTACATTTCGGTAGAAAATGTCGGCATACCCGGCGAGGCTTTCAACACCTTCCTGTATGCGGGCACCACCCGAATCGTTGAGCCCGATCAATGGAGCGCCCATTTTCAAAGCCATGTCCATGATCTTTACGATTTTATCTGCATTGGAACGGCTCATGGTACCACCGAAAACCGTGAAATCCTGAGCAAAAACATACATAAGACGACCGTCAATTTTTCCATAGCCTGTAACAACACCATCACCTGGGATCAGGTTTTTCTCCATCCCGAAATCGCGTGAACGGTGAACCACAAATTTGTCGAGTTCAACAAAAGTACCCGGATCGAGTAAGTCGTTGAGGCGTTCGCGGGCTGTTTTTCTCTTAGCCTGGTGCTGACGGTCAATACGATCCTGTCCGCCACCAAGTTCGGCAACGCGGTTTTTTTCTTCCAGTTTTTTGAATTTTTCTATCTGACTCGACATTTCTTAACTTTTTGTTGATATAAATTTTTTAGAGTAAAGTTTAACAGTTCGTAGAGTTTGAAATGGTTGTTGCTCTTGGAAAATCGAACATCCGAAATCGAACATCCCACATTTATTCCAAATCCTCAATCACTACCAGAACCTGGTTTCCTTCGACAGTATCACCTTCTTTTACAGGTATTTCGCTAACAATGCCGGCTTTAGAAGCTTTAAATTCACTCTCCATTTTCATGGCTGAAACAATGATCACAGTCTGGCCTGCTTCAACAGCATCACCCACAGCAACCAGGATTTTAACGATTTTGCCCGGCATTGGTGAGCGGATTATGTTGCTCACATGACCACCTGTTGCATCATTACGGCTGCGTATATACCTTGATTCGGCATCCACCACTTCAATATTGTGGGTAAAATAAAAGGTATTTACGGAGTAATGCTTTGGTTCGCGGCCTGGCACAACTTCGATATTGTAGGAGCGGCCTTTGTATAGAACTGAATATTCAGCAGGGCCGACTTTTACAATATCAACATTGAATAATTCGTCGTCTACAGATATCATCAGTTGGCTGCCATCGCGGCTTATTTCCTTAACCATAGCCTTACGGCCTTCCAGGTTAAGCTCCAGTTCCATTGTATGTCTTAGAGGCATTTTTTTTGTTTTGCAGGATTTACATATGAGAAAAATTAATGAAAAGGCTTTGGAATTACAGTCTCCACGCCGCCAGGCGACGGCCAAACTCTTTCCAGTCGCTGCCATGGCGTGATGATTCAGGCAACATGGTTTGTTCTATTTCGTGCAGCTTAGTGGTATAATCGACAAAAGCTGCAATCAATGCCAGGTTTTCACATTCATAAGCACATTCGGGTTCTTCCATCAGGAATTTAAAATTATCTTCTATAAAATGAGTATTGTATCCTCCTTTTCGGAAAGCTGGTGCCAACATTATTCGTTCGAGGAATTTAATTGAAGTTTTAACCCCGCTGATTTTATATTCATATAGTGAACGGCTCATTCGCTCTATTGCCTCTTCGCGTGTTTTTCCCCATACAATCAGTTTGCTGATCATGGGGTCATAATAAATAGGAATGGTATAACCTTCGTAAACATAGCCATCACAACGAACTCCAAATCCAAGTGGTTCCGTGATATGAGTGATGGTTCCGGGATTAGGCATAAAGTTATTATCCGTGTCTTCGGCATAGATGCGGCATTCGATGGCGTGGCCATTCTGATGCAGATCTTCCTGTACAAACGGTAATGGGTTTCCTTCGGCAATTCGAATTTGTTCTTTCACAAGGTCGACACCCACAACACGTTCGGTAATAGGATGTTCAACCTGGAGGCGGGTATTCATTTCGAGGAAATAATAGTTGAGGTTATCGTCCATAATAAACTCAATGGTTCCGGCTCCTTCGTAATTTGCAGCTTTGGCGGCGGCAACGGCATCTGCCCCCATACGAGTCCGGACCTCCTCGGTCATAATAGGTGATGGAGTTTCTTCAACGACTTTCTGATGTCGACGCTGCACGGAGCATTCGCGTTCGAAGAGATGAACCGTGTTACCCTGCCTGTCGGCGAGTATCTGAAATTCAATATGATGAGGCGAATCTATGTATTTTTCGATATAAACTGCATCATTTCCAAAAGCGGTTTTTGCCTCGGAACGTGCACCACGCAAGGAACTAAGTATTTTTGATTCTTCTTTAACCAAACGCATTCCTTTCCCGCCTCCGCCTGCCGAAGCTTTAATCATAACAGGCAGACCGATCTGGCGTATGGTTTCTAGCGCTTCTTCTTCGCTGGTAACGGCTTCGGATGTTCCGGGAACAACCGGCACTCCGGCTTTGATCATGGTACGCCTGGCGGTAATTTTATCGCCCATGCCGAGGATTGCTTCGGGCGACGGACCGATAAAAATTATCCCTTCTTCCTTGCAACGGCGCGAAAATTCTGCATTCTCCGAAAGGAAACCATAACCCGGATGAATGGCATCAGCCCCGCATTGTTTGGCAACTTCAAGGATTTTGTCGATTTTCAGATAACTTTCGTTGGAAGGAGAAGGGCCGATGTGAAAAGCTTCCCCGGCATACCTCACATGCATTGAGGTGCGGTCGGCATCAGAGAAAACAGCTACGGTATGTATGCCCATTTCGCGGCACGAACGTATAATGCGTACTGCAATTTCACCACGATTGGCTATCAGTACTTTTTTAATTGGTTTTT
>DYQT01000304.1 GCA_020719165.1 Draconibacterium orientale
ATATCGGTCAGCTGTTGCCAGCCATGGGTTATGGCGAACAGCAGGTGAAGGATCTTGAAGCAACCATCAACAAAGTGGAATGCGATTCAGTGATTATTGCCACTCCCATCGACCTTAACCGCCTGGTGAAGATCAACAAGCCAAACACACGCGTGTACTATGATCTCCAGGAAATCGGGAAACCCGATCTGGATGATATCCTCGATGATTTTTTAAAAAAACACACGATTAAGTAGTTAAAAAAATCCCGGTTTACACCGGGATTTTTTTATATTTGTTAACAGGTAAACAACGATTAATCTACTCCTAATGAAAAACAAAAGTTTAATTTCCATCAACGATTTCACCCGCGAGGAGCACATCCGTATCCTCGATTTGGCAGGTGCCTTCGAGAATCGCCCCAAACAGCATATTCTCGAAGATTATGTGGTAGCAACCCTCTTTTTTGAACCCTCCACACGCACCCGTCTCAGTTTTGAAAGCGCTGCCACCCAACTGGGAGCAAAAGTAATCGGATTTACCGACTCCTCCAGTTCAAGTGTAACCAAAGGAGAAACGCTGCGCGACACCATCCTCACAGTGAGCAACTACTGCGACATCATTGTGATGCGTCATCCCAAAGAAGGAAGCGCACGTTTTGCCAGCGAGGTAGCTACGGTGCCGGTAATTAATGCCGGCGACGGAGCCAACCAGCATCCAACCCAAACTCTGCTCGATCTCTATTCCATCCGGAAAACCCAGGGCTCGCTCGACAACCTGAATGTGGCCTTTGTAGGCGACCTCAAATATGGACGCACGGTACATTCACTCGTTCAGGCCCTGTGCAATTACAACACAAAATTTCATCTCGTCTCTCCGCTGGAACTCAAACTTCCGAGTTCAATCAAAATGTCGATCAAGGAACGAAACCTCGAATATTCACAGTCAACTGATCTGCAGGAGGTCATCTCCAAAGTTGATATCCTGTACATGACCAGGATTCAGAAGGAGAGATTTTCTGATCCCCTGGATTATGAAAAGGTTAAAAATGCCTATATCCTGCGCAACAGCATGCTTGACGTTGCCAGGCCTAACCTGAAGATCATGCACCCACTGCCACGTGTGAATGAGATTACAACCGATGTTGACAGCAATCCGATGGCCTATTATTTTACCCAGGCCCTCAACGGAGTCTTCGTTCGCCAGGCTTTGCTGGCATCAATTCTTGGCGTAGTTGAATAACCGAAAAGAAACCAAAATCATGGAAAAAGAAATTCTCAGGAAAGAGCTCAAGGTATCGGCCATTGAAAATGGAACCGTAATCGACCATATTCCCTCGGCAAGTGTATTCCAGGTAATTAAAATTTTAAATCTTACCGAATACCAGAACCAGTTGCTCATTGCCACCAATCTCGACAGCCAGAAAATGGGAAAAAAGGGAATCATCAAGGTGAGTAATAAATTTTTCAAAAGCGACGAGATCAATAAAATCGCACTTTTTGCCCCTACTGCCACCCTCATCATCATTAAAAACTTCGAGGTGGTTGAAAAAAAGAAGGTTGAAGTGCCCGATTATGCCGAAAATATTGTCAGGTGCTTTAATCCGAACTGCATCACCAACAACGAAGAGATTACCACCAGGTTCACGGTGATCGATAAAACCGACCTGAAATTGCGTTGTCATTACTGCGAAAAAATTACGGCCCGGAAAAATATCGCCTTCAGATAATGTTGCATCACATTACCAAACTGATTGCCGAAGGAGAACATCAGCAACTTGATTTTAAATTTGAAATTGCTGACGCCCATAAAATCGCCCGCACGCTGGTAGCATTTGCAAATACCGATGGCGGGCGATTGCTGATCGGTGTTAAAGACAATGGTGCGCTCGCGGGTGTGCGTTCGGAGGAGGAGTATTATATGGTGGAAGCCGCTGCGAAAATGTATTGCAGGCCGGTGATCGATTTCACGGTGAAAGAATGGAATCTGAACAAAAAAACCATCCTTGAAATCACCATTTTTAAAAGTCCCGTCCGCCCTCATTTTGCCCAGATGAAAGAGGGAAACTGGGTAGCTTATCACCGGGTAAAAGACCAGAATTTTGTGGTAAACCGAATCCTGCTGCGGGTTTGGAAACTTGCCGGCGCACCGGGAGGTGTATACCTTAAATTTACCGATCCCGAAAAGTTCCTGCTACAATATCTTGAAACAAACCCGTCGATCACCCTGTCAAAATTCATCAGACTTGCAGGCATTTCCCGCAATAAGGCCGAAAGTATCCTGGTCCGGTTTATCCTGCTGAAAATCCTAACCATCAATTTTACCGAAAATTTAACATTTTTCACCCTTAATCCATCAGCCAGGCTATCGGAGAATAGTTAACTTTGTAGCTGCATTATGAAACGGTTATCCACATTCGCACTCTTTTTTTTCCTGATGGCTCCGGTTTTTTGCCAGTTTATCGGGAACGACTCGGCATTTTCCAATGATGACAGGCCACTACTGCAACCTAAAAAATTCAGTTACAATTTCACCCTTGGATCTCAGTTTACCAGCATATCCGGATTCGGATCGGCACTAAATACCTACATCACGCCCCGTGTTTCCTATAACCTGAATAAGCGATTCAGCATTGGGGGTGGCATCAGCATCATTCAGACAAATTATTTCAACGCCCGCTCCTTTTTTCAAAATGAAACCAGTGGCTCAAGCAATGGGAATTTCACCAGCGGTTTGATTTTTATTGATGGTCAATATATTGTAAATAAAAATCTTACAATTTATGGATCAGCTTTCAAACAATTTGCAATCAGCCAGGATCCCCTGCCCTATAATCCGTTCAACCCTGTTTCATCAAAAGGCGCGCAGGGTGTAAATTTCAACGTGGGCTATAAAATAGGCGAGCATATTTACATTCAGGCCGGTTTCCGCTATACTGACGGGATCAACCCTTACTACGCTGATCCATTTTACCGGCATTCGTTCATCAACGACCCTTTCGTACCGCAATCAGGGTTTGGGGCTCCGAGGTGGTAAGGGAGGAGGATTTACGATTTACGATTTACGATTTACGATTTACGAATTACGATTTACGAATTACGATTTACGAATTACGATTTACGAATTACGATTTACGA
>DYQT01000305.1 GCA_020719165.1 Draconibacterium orientale
TCCTCCTGAAAGGCTCCATTTTTCTGCAATTTCTTACATTTACGCCGGTAAAAGCGAATTATGCAAAATCTTTTCAGGAAAAAGTCAATTGAAATGATCCTTCAGCATGCCGATGAAGGAAATACTGATTTAATGAAACGCCGGTTGGGGGTGAGGGATCTCACAGCAATGGGAATTGCAGCCATTATCGGTGCCGGAATTTTCAGCACCATCGGTACAGCAGCTGCCAGCGGTGGTCCGGCCGTATCGTTGTTGTTTGTTTTTACAGCTATAGCCTGTGGTTTATCAGCCATGTGTTATGCCGAGTTTGCCTCTGCCATACCTATCAGCGGAAGCGCTTACACATACGCTTACGCGAGTTTTGGCGAACTGATTGCCTGGATCATCGGCTGGGACCTGATCATGGAATATGCTATCGGAAACATTGCAGTCGCCATTTCATGGTCAGGATATTTTGTTGGATTACTGAGCGGGTTGCATATTCATATTCCTGAATTCCTGGCCATTGATTACCTTAGCGCGGCCAAAGGATTTAAACTGGCATCAGAACAACTTCAATCGGGCATTGCAGTTACAGCTCTTGATTCAAACCTGCGTGAAGCATACCTTGCCTGGACTACGGCTCCCCATTTTGGGAACATCCGGCTCATAGCAGATATTCCAGCTCTAGGAATTGTAGTTTTCATTACCTGGCTGGTATATAAAGGCATTTATGAAACCAAAATGGCCGGAAACATCATGGTTCTGATCAAAATCGGGATATTGATGCTTGTAATAGCTGTTGGTTCGTTTTATATCGATCCCAAAAACTGGAGTCCCTTTGCACCCAATGGGATAGGTGGTGTTTTGAAAGGAGTGTCAGGTGTTTTCTTTGCGTATATCGGTTTCGATGCTATCTCCACTACAGCCGAGGAATGCAAAAACCCGCGCCGCGATTTGCCGCGATCCATGATTTATGCCCTGGTTATTACAACAGTATTGTATGTTGCTATCAGCCTGGTGCTTACAGGAATGGTTCCTTTTAGTCAATTAGGTGTTTCGGATCCGCTGGCTTATGCTTTCGAAAATTTACACCTGACTAAACTTTCCGGTATCATTGCCCTGGGCGCAGTTATTGCAATGGCCGGAGTGCTTCTTGTTTTCCAGGTCGGTCAGCCACGCATCTGGATGAGCATGAGCCGCGACGGGCTTTTACCTCCACGTTTCTCAAAGCTTCACAAAAAATACAGAACACCGGCGTTCGCCACCATCATTACCGGTTTCCTGGTTGCCATTCCGGCTTTGTTTCTGAACCTGACCGAAGTCACTGACCTTACCAGCATAGGCACCTTATTTGCATTTATACTTGTTTCGGGCGGGGTGCTGATTTTACACCCGAGAGGAAACCAAAGTCCAGACAGAAAAGGATTTAATGTACCTTATGCCAACAGCCGCTGGTTCCTGCTGCCAATGTGGGGCATCATTTTGTTTATTATCTGGATGTCGAATCCTGGTTTTTTTGCCGGTATGTTTAATGGCAGCAATCACTTTTCGAAAGGGTTTCACAACCAGTTGCCGATGTTTGTTTTTATAATAGTAGCCGTTTTTACCACATTTTATGCAGTGGTCAGGCAATGGTCACTTATTCCGGTATTGGGATTGTTAACCAATCTTTACCTGATGAGTGAACTGGGAATCACCAACTGGATGAGATTCCTGATATGGCTGGTGATTGGGCTGGTGTTGTATTTTGCTTATGGCATGAGGCATAGCAGACTGAAGAACCATGTTGATGCTTAGAATAACTATTCAGAATGATTAGCCTGCGAATTACCCATTTTTTTATTCAGTGAACTCATACAACTCTTCATGCTCAACAATTTTTACATTTATCTCCTTTAAATAATCTCTCAGGATGACATGGCTTACAGTAGTTGCTCTGATTGTTTCGGGCGTATTTGTGGGATTTATTAATACACTGGCTGGCGGCGGAACTGCAATAAGCATTGCAGTACTTATGATGTTAGGTCTGCCTGCCAATGTTGCCAACGGCACAAATCGTATAGCGGTAATTTTTCAGAATATTACCTCTGTACAGGCATTTAACCAGAAACAACTCCTGCCTTGGCGCAAGGCAACCCTTCTTGCACTACCGGCAATAATCGGCTCGATATTAGGAGCTTGGATAGCCGTCGACATCAACGAAGCATTTTTTCGCAAGGCGATGGCCGTGATCATGCTGATCATGTTGTTTTTCGTCGTTGTAAAACCTACGATATGGTTGAAAGAAAGGAAACATCTCACGCAGAAACCAGTCACTTTTGTTGAAGTAATCATCTTTTTTGTGATAGGAATCTATGGTGGATTTATCCAGATCGGGGTTGGTTATTACCTCCTGGCAGCCATTGTGCTGGGTTCAGGTTTCGACCTTGTGAGAGCCAATGCCATAAAAGTGTGGATTGTGCTGTTGTATACGCTGGCAGCTCTGCTGGTTTTCATTTTCCACAAGCAGGTTCACTGGCAGTTCGGCCTGATACATGCAATTGGCAATATTATTGGTGCATGGTTCGCTACCCGGCTGGCAATAAAATGGGGAGTTGAATTTGTCCGATGGGTCATTATAGTTATAATCCTTGTTTTTTCAGCTGATCTGCTTGGGATCATCAGCCTTAAAGAAATCATTAAAAGCCTCTGACATGAAAACACTTTTCCAAACATTATTCATTATTGTAATTCTAACTTCTGCATATGACAATGTCTTTTCGCAGGCTTTACAACAAAAAAAAGAGTATGCCCTGGTAATTCATGGCGGAGCCGGCAATATTACCCCGGCTAATCTGCCGGCTGAAATGGCAACCGTATTCGCAGCTAAACTTACTGAAGTACTGAAGCGTGGCGATTCCATTCTGAATGCTGGTGGCACCAGCCTGGATGCCGTTGAATCCTGTGTCAGGATGATGGAAGATTGCCCTCTTTTTAATGCAGGAAAGGGTGCTGTATTTAATGCCGAAGGCAAAAATGAAATGGATGCAGCCATCATGGACGGGAAAACCGGAATGGCTGGTGCCGTGGCCGGGGTTACCACAATCCGGAATCCAATTACCGCTGCAAGGGCTGTAATGGAAAAATCGG
>DYQT01000306.1 GCA_020719165.1 Draconibacterium orientale
CAAAGGTAAATCGGGTTCGGCTATTGGAAAAGATGGGGTTGGTAGGGCGGATACGCCCGGTGCAGTGACAACTAGAATTGAATCAACAACTGCTTCATATCGAAAAAGCTCTATCAGATTGATATAATCATCCCGCTGGTGATCAGCATAAACCATAAGACTGCCATCATAAGGCTGCCAGGTATTTTGATACCACCACAAATACTTCCCCGTAATCGAGTTTCCCCATGCATCATAGGTGTATTGCTGTGTGTCTCCATTCTTCCAGTATGAATTGTCCCAACTTTGGGAAGTATTCGATAGCATGTTATTACTGGTATCATAAGGAGTAAGTGTCCGGTAACTGTTTACCCAGGAGCCGTTCAACCAATTCTGCCTTAACCACACGGTATTATTTCCGTTTCCATCGTATGAATATGACCATGATTCTGAGTTTTCCCAGGCGTTGTTTTGCCAATATTGTATTACAATCAAAATCAGGTTGCCAGCAGAGTCATAGGTGCGTTCAGAAAAGTAATCATTAACCCAGGTGGAATTTTGCCAGATCTGCCTGAGAGATGAAAGATAATCACCATTTGAAGTATAGGTAAAGGTACCCAAGGAGGTAACCGCCCAACCATTGTTTATCCATGAATAATCTAAGCCACTCGTCCTATAACCATTGCTGTCATAGGAAGGGATATAGAGCTGGTGGTTAACCCAAAGGCTGTCCTGACCCATCTGAAATAAACAGGTATCATTTAAACCATTTGAATCAAAGTGCCAGTAATAATGCCAATCGTTCATCCAGGTATTGTTTTGCCACCAGGTAGTTTTCCAATCCACCATTTCTCCATTTGAATTATAGGCAAACTTCTTTGTGGAATGATTTACCCATGAGTTGTTTTCCCATTTTTCACTTAAATAGGGTCTGCTGATTTTATATGAATTCCTTACTATAGCTGGATTTTAACTATCTTTACTGTGTAAAAACTGCAAGGAAAAATGGCAAAAGCACAGAAAAACCGTGCATCAAAACATCCTTACATCAGTCCAAGCCAGCTAACACTGGTTGGATTTGAGAGTCCCTTCAACCAATTTTTGGATCCGAATAACCGTTGGGTGATACTGGCGGACAGGCTTCCCTGGGATGTTTTGGTCAGCACATACGAAGGACAACTCAACAACAGCAGCATGGGTGCCGATGGTATCAATGCCAGGGTAGCTATCGGCGCGATGATTTTGAAGCACATGTGCAACATGAGTGACCGGGAAACGGTGTTGCAGATCCAAGAGAACATGTACATGCAATACTTCATCGGATACAGTAGCTTCTGCACTGATCCACCATTTGATCCTTCTTTGTTTGTTGATTTCCGCAAGCGGCTTGGCATTGACCAGATCA
Source organism: Draconibacterium orientale (assembly GCA_020719165.1). GTDB lineage: Bacteria > Bacteroidota > Bacteroidia > Bacteroidales > FEN-979 > CAIVAT01. Next base: position 1,385 of record DYQT01000306.1, read on the forward strand.
ATTACATCAATGAGAAGATCCTGGGGTTGTCTCATGCAAAGACCGATGCACGTTCCAGTGGTACGTCTGATATGGATAAACCTGACGGGGAATCACAAACCGTCGAAACCGGCATGACAGAAGTTGCCTTGCCGGCAAACCAGGTAACTCATAAAGGAAAACTCATCACCGATGCAACTGCGTGCCCGCAAGACATTGCCTATCCGACAGATTTGAATTTACTCAATGATGCCCGGAAAAAGACCGAGGAGCTCATTGATAAATTGCATGATGAATCCAGGCATGGCATCAAACCCCGTACCTACCGGAAAGTGGCCAGGACAGAATACCTCAAAACAGCCCAGTTAAAAAAGAAATCCAAAACCCAGGTTCACAATGCTGTGAAAAAGCAACTGGGCTATTTGAAAAGGAACATAAGCAGCGTTAACCAACTTTTGGATGGGTATGATCAATGTCCGTTAAACCGGAAAGACCGCAAATACCTTATGGTGATCAACACGCTGTACGAACAGCAATACACGATGTTCAAGCAAGATATCCATCAGATTGATCATCGCATTGTCAGCATCCATCAACCTCATGTGCGGCCCATTGTGCGAGGCAAAACCAATGCCTATGTCGAGTTCGGGGCGAAGATCAACGTATCGCTAATGAATGGATTTGCTTTCCTGGACGATTTTTCCTGGGATGCATTTAACGAAGGAACCCGGTTGTTGTCAACAGTAGAAAAATACAAACAGCGGTTCGGTTATTATCCGGAAGAAGTGCTGGCTGATAAAATATATTGTAACCGCACAAACAGGGCATCCTTAAAATTACTCGGAATCAAACTCATCGCTAAACCACTTGGAAGGCCAAAGGCAGTGGATGTAGAACACGTAAGACCGGGCGAACGAAATCCAATCGAGGGCAAGTTTGGACAAGGAAAGACAGCCTACGGGTTAAACCGGATCAAGGCAAGGCTGAATCAAACAAGCGAATCGTGGATTGCCGCCATCATCCTCGTGCTCAACCTGGTCAAATTGATCGGGTTGGGTATCTATTGCCTGATTTTATCAATGGTGACTTTTTCAGCAGTATGGCTGGTAGAATATTACCGTACGAAATCATCTCAGGTTATGGAACCTGCAAATCTTAAACTAATCGCCTGTTGACAAAATCAGCAGACCCTAATTAGGTCAGCCAATTGCCGGCTGAATCAAATGTAAAGGATTCCCGGGCGTAATTTACATAAACGAAACTGCTTTGGCTCATCTCCATCAATTGAACAATGGAGTCGCCCGATGAACTATACTTTCGTGTAACCCGGTAATATGGAGCTGACCCCGATGTTTTGTAAGAGAAGATGGTGTCCCACTTCCATACATAGCCTGATGAATCGAACATATTCCATTTCGCAGGTACCACCATGTGGTTAGGTTTGAATCCTGGCTGTGGTGGGTCGAACCAGGTGCCGACCTGCTCAGGACCAGAAGGATGGATGGCTTTGTGTTGTTGATTCTGGGCTTGTATGCTCCAGGAGAAAATGTAAAGAAAACTGATTAGGAGAATTTGCGTTTTCATAAGGCGGCCTTATTGAAAAAAGTTTGCGATAAACAAATATACAAAACAAAACCCCTAATGGTTTTCAACCACAGCGATTCAGCGAGAATATTTTTTTACTTTTCCAACACATAGCTTGATGACA
>DYQT01000075.1 GCA_020719165.1 Draconibacterium orientale
GTGATGAAAAACATAGGCCCCATTCTCAGGGCAGCAGGGTATGAATACAGCGATGTAGTTAAGTCGACCTGTTTGCTCAGCGATATGGATAATTTTGCTGCCATGAATTCAGTTTACGGACGTTTTTATGCCGAAAATGCTCCTGCAAGGGCAGCCTATGCAGTGGTGAAGCTCCCGATGGGAGCGCTGGTTGAAATCGAGACTATCGCTTGCCGGTAAGTGTGAATTTCCCCATAAGCACCATTTTGCCTTCCCCCATAATTTTCCAATAGTAGAGTCCGGCATCATAACCTTTTGTCGACAGGTTGTAGAAAGTGGCATGCGGCAATAGCACTTCTGCAACAGTGATTCCCTGGTTGTTGAGTATTACCAGCGATCGCGGCTCCGCTTTCTGATGCTCATTCCAGGCAAACAGCAAGTTGTTTCCGGCAGGAATAGTGACATAGACATTCGGAGAAATCAGGGTTACCTTATTTGATCGGGTACCTGAGCCGATCAACACTTCAAATTCGGCAAGTGGTGCGGATGGGTTTTCGGTCGAATGATGCATCTGATCATTTTGAACCGGCAATGTTCCCTTTAATATCCTGGCAGCAGAATACAACTCCTGACCGGCCTGTTCGGGAGCACCAGAAAATGGATGCTGTGCGGTTTCTGCATTGGATTGCAAGAGGTAAAATACACCAAGTATCATGGAAATACACAGTATGGAAGCTACTATTAACAGGATATCCATCAGCCAGCTTCCACCTTTATTTCGTTTGGAAGCAGACCTGATCTTTTTCATCAGATCCTGCAGTTCAAAATCCATGAGGAAGCGGTTCAGACAGGCATCTATATGAACCTCCGAACGAAGCGTGGGGCTGGATGCCATACTAAGTTCGAAAATGGCCTTCTCATCATCGTTCAGCTCATCTTCATTGTAGCGATCAATCCAGTTGTTTGTGATTTCAGGTTCCATTAGATTTCATAAATTGATTACACTCAGGGTCGTTGATAATTTTTTTTCGTAACAAATTCTTACAGGAATATTTTCGTGTTTTTACATACAATTCACTTTTATACTTGAGCAATCGGGCTATTTCCTTATAAGAAATTTTTAAACAGTAGAGCTGAAGCAACCGGATGCACTCATTGGGAAGTAACATCAGGTTCTTGTAAAACAGGCGTTGCTGTTCCAACTCCTCCTCAAAATAGTTTGGGTCGTCCATCCTATAGGAAGCGGTTTGTTCGTGAACTTCACAGTTACCCTGGTAAACCACTTTGTATTTTCGCTCAAGTCGCTGGAGCCAGATGTTTTTACATATTGCCATGAAATATGTTTTCAAACTGCACTCCAACACGAACGAATCAACAGAAATTCGTTGATACATGGCAATCAGGGTGTCATGGAAAAGGTCTTCCCCATCTTGAAGATTGCCCGAATTGTGTAGTAAATAATGTCTGACGATGGGGTATAATTCCCTGTACAAACAGTCAATGCTGCTCCTTTTCCGTTGCCGCAACCCTTCGAGTAGCTCTTTGTCTGAATATTGAAACATCATATGCACATTTTATTCGGCTTAATCGGGAAATAAACAAAAGGTGCTCCGGTTGTTAATAACTTTTCTGACAAATAAAAGAACCCAAGGGTTGCGTCGGTTGAAAAAGCGGGCTGGTCCATTTATTTTCAATTTATCCTCACATTTTGACGTGCCAGTTGCAATATTTGAAGTAAATTTATACCATTAATTCTGGTTTTATTACCGTAACAAAAATTTTAATGGAGAAAAAAGCTAAAAGCATAACTATCACGCAGTTTGATTACATTGTCAGAAATGTGAACGATGAAGAGGTTGACATCCACGGTCATCTGAATAATTACAGCGAGTATGATTCTGATGGCCGTCCGTTGAAAGAGATCAAATATAACCGAGAGGGCGTTTTTGAGGAGATGATTGAATATCAATATGACAATCATGGAAATCTTATCAGGGAGAGCTATTATCCTGTGGAAGATGAAATTGCAGAGGAGAAAATATTTGAGCGGAATGATGCCGGATTGATCATCAGGGGTGTTAAGAAATACCAGGATGGATCGCTCGATACCATTTCGTATGATTATAATGAGGCGGGGGAGCTGATCAAGAGAACCACAACCACGGATGAAGGCGAAATTGAACAGGTGGAGGTTTTTACCTGGGAAAACGGACAACTTACCAGTTTGGAGATATTGGATGAAAATGGTGAATTGATTTCAGCGCCTGATGAAAACAATATCAAACCTTCTCAAACACAAATTACCCGAAATGAAGCAGGTCAGGTTATCAGAGAGGAGGAGTTGGATGAGGATGGCGAGGTTTTTATGACGGTTAACCGAAGCTATTATGACAATGGTCTTACCGATGAGGTTGATGTATCCATCGATGGGCAGGGGAGAGCCATCAGCCGTCATTATTTTCTTAAGTATGAATATACCTTCTTTGAAGAATAAACGTTATCCATTTCATGAAAAATTATCTCCTTATTCTCATCAGTCTGATTTTCCTGATGCCTTTCACAGGCTGTAAAAAAAAATCCTTTGATCCGACAGTCAAAACCCATGAAGATTTTATCGGAACATGGAAAGGAACGATTTCCACCTTCAAGAATAACCAGTTGCTGAAGGAAAATGGAACGATTTATCTTTACCCGGATGCAGCAACCGGCAAGTTATCAGGGATACTTTTTATGAAAGAAACCAATGTTTTTCACGAGTTTCAATTCGTTGATGGTACCGTATATTTTAAGATTGTGAACAACGACCCGGAAAATCCCATTTGTCAGAACTGGAGTTTGGGAGGATACATTGTATTTTCTGCAGATAACACCCTGGATATACGAATTAACGGGAATGAATGCGGACAGTCGGGCAGTGAATTCATAAGCTGGGCCGGTTCTATGGGAAAAATCGTGGTATCTCCCGATTCCGTTAAATATTACAATTTTGGTAAAACCGGGAATGACTGGACCTATAAAGTGATTCTTAAAACCGGAGATTCCTGCCAGGTTCAAAAGCAAATAAATACGGGGTCAGCAAGTTTTCTTTACAATGGCGCGACAACGCACTCATGCGGATGGGCGGCACAGAGTATGACTTTCAGTTGGCGTGTTGCTCCTGACGCATTTTCAATTGTCAATGATTCCACCCTCGGCAATAAACCCTTTGTTTTTTCGATCGATGCCAAACCGGGTGTAGTTTACCGCACCACCATCAATCTTGATACTACTACAGTTACCTTGCTGGATACAAATCAGGTAGTTATCACTCCGTCGGGTAATTTTAAATGTGCCTGGTTCAGGTACACCGAGCCGGTATATTCTGGTTTGCTAAAAACCAACAGGACATCATACATTTGGCTTAACAATATCTACGGAGTTATAAAACAGGAAGTTATAAATCCTGTAGATTCAACAGACGTGCAATCTCAGTTGCTTTCGACAAAAAACTTTTAGCAAATAATCAAAAGTAGTTATTGATTAAATCATCGGTAACACGGTTTGGGAGTGTCACGATCAACCGGGGTTCTTCCTGCATGGCCCGCTGAATAGCAAAAATGGCTTCATCATTGCGTGCCCAGGCCCGGCGGGCGATTCCGTTGTTAACATCCCAATGCAGCATCAAACGCAACCTGCGTTCGGCGTCGTCGGAGCCATCGAGCAGCATGCCAAATCCGCCATTGATCACTTCGCCCCATCCAACTCCGCCACCATTGTGAATGGAGACCCAGGTTGCCCCGCGGAATCCATCGCCGATTACATTTTGTATGGCCATATCGGCAGTAAATTCTGATCCATCGTAAATGTTGGATGTTTCGCGGTAGGGTGAATCGGTGCCTGAAACATCGTGATGATCGCGCCCGAGGACAATTGGTGCGGAAATCAGCCCGTTTTTTATGGCATCGTTGAAAGCTGCAGCAATTTTGGTGCGCCCTTCGCAGTCGGCATAGAGGATTCGTGCCTGGGAGCCAACCACCAGTTTGTTTTTACCAGCTTCGCGAATCCAGTGGATGTTGTCGCGCATCTGCATCTCCGTCTCTTTTGGCGAGGTTTCTGCGATTTTTTCCAAAACCGATGCGGCAATTTTGTCTGAAACCGCCAGGTCTTCAGGTCTTCCCGATGTGCAAACCCATCGGAAGGGTCCAAATCCGTAATCAAAGAACAGCGGACCCATAATATCCTGAACGTATGATGGATAAATGAAACTGCCATCGCTGTTGAGCACATCTGCACCTGCACGCGAAGCCTCAAGAAGAAAAGCATTGCCATAGTCCCAGAAATACATGCCATTTTCTGCCATCAGATTGATCGCAGCCACCTGTCGACACAATGATGCTTCCACGGCTTTTCTGAATTTATCTGGATTTTTCACCATGAGTTCATTCGATTCTGCATAGGAAAGTCCGACCGGATAATAACCTCCCGACCATGGATTATGCAAGGAGGTTTGATCGGAACCCAACTCAATCTGCAGTTGATGTTCAGCAAAATATTCCCACAAATCAACAACATTTCCCTGGTAGGCAAGCGACACAGGTTCTCTGTTACAAACAGCCTGCATCATCCGGCGGACAAGCTCATCCAGGTTGGTAAAAACTTCATCAACCCAGCCTTGTTCATGTCGTTTTTGTACTACCAGCGGGTTGATTTCAGCCACCACGGCAATGGCGCCAGCAATAACGGCAGCTTTGGCCTGAGCTCCCGACATGCCGCCTAGCCCTGATGTTACGAAAACTGTTCCGCCAATCGCATCGGCGGTCACCTTACGGGCGGCATTCAGAATGGTGATGGTGGTGCCATGGACAATTCCCTGGGGGCCAATGTACATATATGATCCTGCAGTCATTTGCCCGTACTGGGTAACGCCAAGTGCATTGTATTTTTCCCAGTCATCCGGTTTCGAATGGTTCGGTATCATCATGCCATTGGTAACAACCACTCTGGGAGCATCTTTGTGAGATGGAAAAAGGCCCATCGGATGGCCCGAATACATCACCAGGGTTTGCTCATCGGTCATGGTGGCCAAATACTTCATCGTAAGCAGGTATTGCGCCCAGTTTTGAAAAACCGCTCCATTCCCACCGTACGTGATCAGTTCATGGGGATGCTGCGCCACTGCCGGATCAAGATTGTTCTGGATCATCAGCATGATTGCTGCTGCCTGGAGCGACTGATGGGGATAATCATAAATATTCCGGGCATGCATGGTGTAAGTTGGCCTGAAGCGGTACATATAAATTCGTCCGTACGTTTTCAGCTCAGCGGCAAATTCGGGTGCGAGAACAGGATGATGCCTGGGATCGAAATACCTGAGTGCGTTTCTAAGGGCAAGTTTTTTGTCGTCTGCCGAAAGAATGTCCTTGCGCACGGGGGCATGGTTTATGGTGAAATCAAAGGGTTGTATTGCAGGTAATTCCGCAGGAATACCAAGCAGAATGATATTTTTAAAATCGGTTGTTTCCATATCTGAAGCTAAAATTATATATACAAAAATAACAAAAATCCATCACCTGTCACGCGTCACCTGTCACGCGTCACGCGTCACCCATCACGCTATATCCGCTCCTCCACATTCTTTAGTATCTGATATAAAAAATCTCTTGCGCGGAACAGTTGTGCTTTTACGGTGCCGAGCGGCAGGTTAAGTTCTACAGCAATTTCCTCATACGACCACTCCTTAAAATAACGCAACTCAACCATGAGGCGATAATGGGGTTTAAGTTTTTCTACAACTTCGTGCATGAGTTGAATTTTCTGCTTTTCAATGATTGTCTCCTCGGGGTCAAGTCCTGAGAAAGGGACATTAGCCGGAGAATTTGCAGCGTTTTCATCATCGTCGAAAACAAAGTCGGAAAAGAGGATCCGTTTGTTTTTTCTCAAAAAATCGATACAGTTGTTCGCTGCAATTTTAAACAGCCAGGTGCTGAAGGCAAATTCGGTGGTATATTGATGAATGTTTCTGAAAGCCTTACCAAATGCCTCAATCGTAAGATCATCAGCATAAGTGGGGTTGCTGGTCATCTTGAGCATCATAAAATATAATGTATCCCGGTATTGATTGAGCAATTCAGCATAAGCCTGCTGGTCGCCCTGATCGCGGGCCCGTAGAACGAGGAGATAATCGCGCTGTGCTTTTTCAGTTAAATGGGTCACTATTTCCATCGGGTTGGCTTTCGTATAATATTGGAAATCAGAATACCGATGTTAAATGTCAACAACATTAATTCATATACGGGAAGAAAGGCAATCAGGTCTTTTTCATTTAACCGTTGCATGCATTTTGCCAGTACGATGTATTGTACCGCCATGCGAAGGAGAAAGAGACCAAGCACAGGAACAGGTGACCAGTTTAATGCGAGAAGAATTACAAGCAGGAGGTAAAAAGCAACCAGTGAAAAGGAGTACAATCCCAGCAGCAATTTATGTTTGAATTTATAAAGGTTACTGGTCGAAAGATGTCTCTTTTTCTGAGTGATCCACTTTCCAAACGTTTGTTTGGGATCCGACATGGTATAACTCTCCGGATGAACCATGATGGTGGTGTTTTTCCTGTTCGACACCCTGTTGATAAAAAGATCATCATCTCCGGATCGGATGCGGTAGTGTGAAATGAAACCCTGATTTTTGTAAAAAACCTGTTTCAGGTACGACAAATTCCGGCCTACACCCATATAGGGTATACCTGCCAGTGCATATGACAAATATTGAATGGCAATATGAGCTGTGTCGAATCTGATCAGTTTATTGAGCAAACCGGTTGTACGGTTGTACGGGCCATATCCGAGAACCACCTCTGTTTTAGGAGTGAATGCAGACTGCATGTGGCTGATCCAGTTTTTTGAAGCGGGTTTGCAATCGGCATCTGTAAGCAGTATCAAATTGTGTTTCGCCGATTTGATGCCAATGGAGAGAGGGAATTTTTTTCCTGAGAAGAAATTAAGATCCTCACTTATGGTAACGGTCGACAGATGCGGATATCTCTCTTTAAGATTTGTCAGGAGGTATTGGGTGTCGTCATCAGAAGAGTGGTTTACAACCAATACCTCATAGTCGGGATAATCCTGCTCCAGAATCAATGGCAGCGTTTCTTTCAAATGATGATATTCGTTGTGGGCGCAGATAACAACCGAAACGCTTTTATGGCCTCCGGTGTGTTGGATTTTCTTGTAACGTCCAAGCCGCCAGAAAATTATCCAGTAATAACCCTGCTGCAATGCGAAGACGAATGCAAAAATAATTAAAAAAATGAAGGGCGCTTGTTCTCTATTTAACAGATTATCAATCATTAAGCGATTAATTTTTATTCCGCAGCAAAGTTATCAATTCTCCGTATAAAAAAACCGGCATTGTGAATAAAATGACCATGCGGTTGAAAAGAAGAACCCTTACCTTTGCCTGAATTTTTCCAATACCTTCAAGTTGCAATTCGACATCTCACATCGCGATACCGCATCATCGGCCAGGGCAGGTATTCTTACCACAGATCATGGCGCCATCGAATCCCCGTTTTTCATGCCGGTGGGCACTGCCGGCACCATCAAAGCAATGCATATCAAAGATTTGCGTGAAGATGTAAAGGCGCAGATCATGCTTTCAAATACCTACCATTTGTATCTCAGGCCGGGTGTTGACATTATCTCAGCAGCCGGAGGCCTCCACAAATTTAATGGTTGGAGCAAACCAATACTCACTGACAGTGGTGGATATCAGATCTATTCTCTGGGTGACATTCGGAAATTTACGGATGATGGTGTTATATTTCAATCTCACATTGATGGTTCAAAGCATGTTTTTACTCCTGAAAAGGCGGTGGATGTGCAGCGTAACCTGGGAGCCGATATTATTATGGCGTTTGATGAATGCACTCCATATCCCTGCGATGAAGCGTATGCCCGAAAATCGTTGAAACGGACCCATTACTGGCTCACACGTTGCCTGGCACATTTCGCCCAAACTGAATGTCCGCACGGATATACCCAAAGTTTGTTTCCCATCGTGCAGGGCAGCGTGATTCCCTCGCTTCGTGTCGAATCGGCCCGTTTCATCGCCGAACAGGGCGCGCCGGGTAATGCCATTGGCGGACTGTCGGTGGGTGAGCCAGCCGAAATGATGTATGAAATGACGGCCCTGGTGTGTGACATACTTCCCGATGATAAACCGCGTTACCTGATGGGCGTTGGAACACCGGCCAACATCCTCGAAGGAATTGCACGTGGTATTGACATGTTCGACTGCGTGATGCCAACCCGCAACGGCCGCAATGGCATGTTGTTTACCCGGAATGGCATCATCAATATTAAAAATGAAAAGTGGAAAAACGATTTTTCTCCGCTGGAAGCAGATGGCGATGTGTTTGCCGACGTGCAATACAACAAAGCTTTTCTCCGGCATTTATTCATGTCAAAAGAGATTCTCAGCTCCATGATTGCAACCATGCATAACCTTGGGTTTTACATCTGGCTCATGAAGGAGGCCAGAAATCAGATTATGCAGGGATCGTTTTCGGTGTGGAAGGAGTCCATGGTAAAGCAGTTGATGCAGCGTTTGTAAAGGTGAAATTTGAATGTAAAACGGCAATGAAAATTGCAATGTGTGGGTGAACACTGATAGGCAATAATGCGAACAATAGACCTTTATATCATCAAGAAGTTTCTGGGGACGTTTTTCTTCACCCTGGTTTTGCTGATATTTATTGTTATCGTTTTTGATATTTCCGAAAAAATTGATGATTTTCTCCGACATGACGCTCCGCTGAAAGCGATTGTGTTTGACTATTATCTCAACTTCGTACCTTACTTTATCAACCTGTTCAGTTATCTGCTCACCTTCATCGCCGTCATTTTTTTTACCTCTCGAATGGCCTCTGATTCTGAAATCGTCGCCATCCTGAGTAGTGGCATCAGTTTCAGGCGCATGTTGTTTCCCTATTTTATTTCGGCACTCGTGTTGGGATTGCTCTCATTTTTTCTGGCAAATTTTATTATTCCATACACCAACAAGAGCATGTTCGCTTTTGAAAAGCGCTATATCAACGATCCTAAGGAGTTCACAGACCAGAACATCCATAAGCAGATCAGCCCCGGAACGTTTATTTATCTTGAAAATTTCAATATTAAAACAAAATCAGGATGGAAGTTCTCCCTCGAAAAATTCAATGGAAGAGTGTTAACCTATAAATTAAGTGGCGAACGTATTGAATGGGATAGTTTGAGGTTAGGGTGGACAATTACCAATTACTACGCCCGGCATCTGAACGGGATGGAAGAATCGATTAAAAAAGGCGTGACACTCGACACGACGTTGCCATTTAAGCCGGCCGATTTTACCGAGGATATCGAAGAGGTGAAGATCATGAATTATTTCACTTTAAGAGAGCATATCAAGGATAAGAAACTCCGGGGTGATCCTGATGTAATCAAGTATCAGGTTAAAAAGTATGAGCGGATTGCCTTCCCCTTTGCTACATTGATTCTCACCCTGATTGGTGTTTCTGTGTCGAGCAGAAAAGTTCGGGGAGGTATCGGATATCACCTGGGCCTCGGATTGGCACTCACCTTCATCTACATTTTATTCATGCAGATATTTACTGTTTTTGCCACATTTGGAGATCTTCCTCCCCTGATCGCCGTGTGGATTCCCAACATTATTTTCTCCATTATTGCATTCTATCTATACAGGATTGCGCCCAAATGAAAATGACCTGGAACATGCATGGTCAACAGTTAAAATGTGTAATAACGTTAAAGGCAGTTTGATGTCCAGGTAAAACATTGAGGGAATTGCCGGTCGATTTTTGGAGGGTTGTCAAACAAACCAAACACTGCCGATCCGCTGCCGCTCATTGCCGCGTAAATGGCCCCGGCACCATATAAACTGGTTTTAATAGCGCCGACTGAAGGAAACTTTGCCGTGATTGGCTTTTCAAAGGCATTAAAAACCAATTCTTTCCAATCATTCACGGGTAAATTTATCAGATTAAATAATGATTTTTCAGGAATTTTCGGGATTACCATGCGATAGGCATCTGCCGTATCAACATGTGCCTCGGGGATGACAATTGCAACAAATAATCCCGATAAGTCAAGGGCGATATCCTGAAACAGATCGCCTTTTTCGCTGGCAAACAGTGGGCGATTTTCGATGAAAAACGGACAATCGCTTCCCAACCGGCGTGCATAATCTGTCAATTCGTTTTTGCCGAGCTCCAGGTTAAACAGATCATTCAACATTTTCAAGGCAAATGTGCCATCGGAGGAACCTCCACCCAGTCCGCTGCCCATCGGAATTACCTTATGCAGGTGCATTTGAATTCCAGGTAACCCAAAATCAGCCTTCAACATTTGGAATGCCTTGACGCATAAGTTATTTTTATGGCTGCCCGGAATTTCCAGGCCTGTGGTATGAAAATCAAAAACACCCTCCGGAGCCGGAATAATCTCCAGAGCATCGCACAGGGACACCGGATAAAAGACGGTCTCAAGGTTGTGAAATCCATCGGATCGTTTCCCAAGGATGTTCAGTCCGAGGTTGATTTTACAATTTGGGAATTGAATCATGGCATTGAAAGTAACATTAATTTTGGTCGGGGAATTTTCCCGTCATGGAATAATTGGGATTGTTGACAAAGGAGCTGTCGGACAGGGTAAGTAAAAATGACTTAAGATCCGAAAGTTCTGAAGGAGATAACCTGACTCCATTGGTTGCAATATGGTGCATCAGCGGACTAATGCTTGGCGACCAAACCAGCTTTGAATTGTAAAAACCAAGCACTTCATCGAGTGTTTTAAATCGACCGTCGTGCATATATGGCGCTGTAAAAGCGAGATTTCGTAGCGTTGGCGCCTTGTAGGCGCCAATATCTTCCTGGTTGCCGGTAATTGCAAAGCGGTCGCCCGTATCGTTAAAAATGGAATCTTTGCCATTGTTATAAAAGAGATTTGTGGTAAACAAGGGGTTTCCATCTCCTCCATGGCAGTGGAAACAGTCGCCGCCCTCCTCGGTCATAAACAGCACATAGCCATTTCGTTCGGTGTTGCTTAGCTGCACCTGTCCCGATAAAAAACGATCGAATTTTGAATTGGATGAAATCAGGGTGCGCACAAACTGTGCAATTGCCCGCCCCATGTTTTTAGCGGTAACACGATCGGAACCGAATGCTTTTTTAAATAGTTCGGGATAACCTTTGAGCGATTGAAAGAGGGCTACGGTTTTTGAAGTATCCCCATGCAGCTCATGAGGTGCAAGAATGGACATCCAGGTAAAATCCTCAAGATTTCTCATCGCGGCAGAGGGGTTTTGAGCAGAAACCTTTCCATCCCACAAATAGCCGTATGTTGCCCAAACCAGATTTATCATGGGCATCATGGCATGAGGCGTAGGGATTCCCGTTAATCCCACGGGGTGACCATTCGTGAATTTCGGATGATTCAGACCACATTCAAAAGAATGAGACTGGAGGTGGCAGGTATGGCAACTCATCAGGGAGTCGGGGTGGGTACGCCCTGAAAGCCGCCCGTCATAAAAAAGATATCGGCCCAGGGCTATACCCTCAACCGTCATTGGATTGTCGGCTGGGATGTTTAGCACGGTTGGAAAATAGCGGGGAATTACGATGGAATATGGTGTTGGCTTTTCAATCGGTTCATCAATCTGGCTTTTATGACACGAGGCGAAAGAGATGATAAAAGCCAATGGGAACCATTTCAGCGTGTTTCGAAATGCGAAATCTGAAATCTGAAATGCGAAATCTGAAATCTGAAATCTGAAATGCGAAATCCGAAATATCATGTCAGCCTCCAATCTATCTCATTAACTCCCTGCTGATGAAATAAATTGTTCACCTGCGAAAAATGGCGACAGCCAAAAAAACCACGATGTGCCGACAATGGAGAGGGATGAACCGAAGTGAGGATAAAATGGCGGGAGGGGTCTATCAACGATTTTTTTGCGATGGCATAGTTTCCCCAAAGGATGAAAATCAACCCGTTGCGGTTTGCTGAAAGTTGCCGGATTGCTGCATCGGTAAAGATTTCCCAACCGTGGTTTTGATGCGATCCTGCCTGATTTTCGCGAACAGTGAGGGTTGCATTCAGAAGCAACACACCCTGTCGGGCCCAGGGTGTCAGGTCTCCATGAGCAGGTTCCGGGACATCGAGATCGGATTTTAATTCTTTAAAAATATTGATCAGGGATGGAGGTTTTTGAATTCCATCAGGAACCGAGAAACACAAACCGTGTGCCTGACCGGCCGCGTGATATGGATCCTGTCCCAATAATACCACCTTCACCCGATCGAAAGGGGTTTGGTTAAAGGCGTTGAATATCAGATTTCCTGGCGGAAATATCCGGTATTTGCCTCTTTCTTCAATCAAAAATTGCTTCAAAGCACTAAAATACTCTTTGCCGAATTCATTGCTCAGCGCATGTTTCCAGCTTGATTCAATAATGGGATTAATTTGCTCCATCAGGTTATTAACTTTCCTACGTTGATAACTTCACACAATAAATATCGAAAATGTTTGTTCATTATCTTAATAGCCGTACCTTTGCAATCTAAATAAACGAAAATCAGGGGTAAACATCATGAAAAAGGTACTTTTTATATTATTAGCAACAGTTCTGTTAGGTATCGTATCTTCCTGCACCTCAAATCAGCATTGTGCAGCATATGGTGAAAAGCAAAGATACCAAATGGAACGTCGTTAAGGAGCTTTTCCATTAAATTTTTTTAAGGCAATGGGAGGCATGGCTTCCCATTTCTTTTATATCTTTGTCCCTTTCCAGTTTTCGATTTTCAATGAAACGAATTACCTTAGTCCTTGTGTTGTTTTTTATTACAGCCATTGTTTGTACTGTCAATGGTCAGTATTCGGCACTCGCTGATACTGCTCCGGATAATGTGCTACTTGAAAAACAATGGAGTATCGGGGCACTGCTTCACACCAACGGATGGGGGTTGAAATTTCGCAAGGGACGTAATGTCAATTATTTAAGGCAATTTATGTGGGAGATTGAATTTTCAACCTATAAATCCTCCAAGGAGGTGCGCAGCATCAATCCTTATTTCTCCGACTCCCGTTCCTATTTTTATGGCAAGCTCAATTATGCCTGGTTTTTCCGTGGTGGGGTAGGACAGCAGCGTATTCTTAACCGAAAACCCTATTGGGGAGGTGTACAGCTGAGTTGGATATATTATGGTGGTTTTTCACTTGCAATTTCTAAACCGGTTTATCTTTACATCATTCACTTTAACAACGGTTTTACCGATTATGAGGTAAGGGAGGAAAAGTACAACCCAGAGATTCATTATGTCGATAACATTTACGGTCGAGGTTCATTCCTGGCAGGTTTAACCCAGGTAGGCTTGCATCCCGGTGTGTATGTTAAAACCGGATTGGATTTTGAATTTGGGGTTAAAAGCAGACAAATTAACGCTCTGGAGATCGGTGGAATTTTTGACTTTTCTCCCATTCCAGTCGCGATAATGGCCTATAATCCCAAACAAAGTTTTTTTCTTACCCTCTATTTGAGTGTGATGTTTGGAAAACGATATAATTAGGAGAACGAAGAATTATGAATTCCGAAGTTTATTTGATGATATATTCAACCTCTTTGTGACTGAAGGATTCGGTTTTTCCATTTTCGTTTTCAATTTGCAACCGGCCATGCGGGTCCACTCCAATGATTCTCCCTTCCATCGGATGGTCATTTTTTAAAAAAGTTCTCCACTCATTAAATCCCAGAACATTCTGATTGAATTCAAGATCAATACCAGTTTGATTTGTTTCCCGTAGATTGGTATAACGGACATCCAGAAACCTGCACAACAACAACAAAGCATCTTTAAGTAACGTTTCCTGCTTGAGAACATGAATGAGTGAAACCGGATTTGGCACATCGGGTGGAAAATGGGTTTGATTGACATTTACCCCAATACCCGCAAAGGTAGTTTCAAGCACTGATCCCATTATCATGTGCTCAATCAGGATGCCGCCTGTTTTCCGGTTCCCTATGTAAATATCGTTGGGCCATTTCACCGAAGTTTCGTTTTCAGAAGCCGATAGAGACGAAAGTTGCACGAAGTGACGGATAAAATCAAGAACAGCCAGCGCGATTGCCTTGTTTAGTTGAAATTGACAGTCGGG
>DYQT01000307.1 GCA_020719165.1 Draconibacterium orientale
AACATCTTTATCTCGAACTGAAAAAAAAGAACCTACTGAAATTATATTCAGTTAATGACTATATCCAACTGCTTATCGACTTGAAAAAAGTCAGGATCAATGAGAAATGGTATTCAGGTGAAATTACTTACAAAACTCAGAAAATAGCAGAAAAATTAGGGCTTTCACTGCAAGGGTATAATACGTAACTCTCATCCGGGTTAGAGTTTATAACCTCAATCGCACAACCGATTATTTTATATGCAATCTCATTGATCTGTTTTTGAGTCATATTCTTTACTTTTTCTCAGTGATCCTGAGTGAACTCAGTGCCTCAGTGGCTTTCCTTTTTTTGAAAAAAAGAATGAAAAATAACCCAATGGATCCCATTCCGCATGTCCATCGTAGTAAAATCAAGCATTACAGAGCACAATATTTAAAAGTGCGAAAAAAGGAAGGGAATTTAACAAACTTTAACAATAGGCAACGATACATTTCAACAAGGATGTGCCTAACTTTGGATGTTAGTTACGGTAAAGTATCTGCTTTTTCAACCACAATAGCTGAATCCTGCTTTATTTTCATTTCTCGCGCATGTAACCTTTTTGTAAAAAATAGTTTCTATGGAAGAAAACACACTGCTGGCAATGCTGGCCAATTTGTGCGGCGACATTACCCTGGATAAAAATCCTGACACAGAAAAAGTGCTTCAGCTTCATCAAGCCATCTCTTCAGCCTTAATCAGTGATCCCGCGGCAAAAGCCTCCGCTCCTTTTCAGTTTGAGCAACTTGAAACTTTTTCAACGCACCATTTAACTTCGGGCGATCTGCAGCAGATGAACAGTGTTTTACAAGCAGCCCGGGATAACACCCAGGCTGCCGGCGAAAGGAATGTTCGGGTTTTCCGGCGTGAAGTTCCATTCCTGAGCAGTCAGATCAAAGGGAGTGTGCCTGAATGGGGACGCGGAGCCAGCATCATCAATACGGTCGGACCGGTTGTAAACAGAGATGGCCGGAGGGTGTGGTTTGATTTTTACAAGATCATCCCGGTTGTTCAGGTATGGATGCAGGGTGCCGCCCAACCTTTTTTATTGTTGCCTCTGGAGGTCCGTAAATTTGTAACTACTCCCTCTTCGAGCTATAACATTCCCGAAGGAAGCGTATGGATAAAATCGGATTTGTTTTCATCAGGCGCACCTGGAAATCTTTATTGCGGGTTGACGGTAAAAGGCGGGCAACTAACCTTTGATCTTCCGCTGGCCGTAAGCTCAAACAACAAGCTGGTTGTGCAAACCGGCATGAAAGCTACCATACATCTGAATTTGCAGCAAAAAACAGTTACAGAAACTTCACCGGACAATTATGGCATTGACGCCAAGGAATCAGCCATTGAATTGCCGGCAGTACTCGATTTTTACGTTAAAAGCACCGGCGCCAAATTCACCGCAATTGGTTCGGCCAACTGGAATCTCTATGATCAGAAAGTGGGTTTTACTTACGACAAAGGAAAGCCCATGCGCTGGAGTCCGGAGTTGAACAGGATAATTGTTCCATTTCAGGCCAGTGTTTCCGTGATGAATATCGTGAAGTGCCGGAGCAATTTTTCCACGATAAAGGGCAAAGCCCCGGTTCTGGAAAGTTCCTGGGCATTGCCTGCCGCCTTAATCAATGTGAGTTCTCCCCTGAAAGCCGATGGTACCGGCGCCATGGCGATGGTTGTTGCAAATGGACTTACAGTTCACTGGAGGGGGTTGAAAGACTCAAATCTCTATGACAACAGCAGTGTAAAGCTGCTGAATGCACTGGTGATGGTTATGCCGGGACGAATCAACATTGCCACGCTCTTTGCATCGAATCCGACCGGGAAACAACGGTATAACCTCTGGCAGGAAACAGGCTCAGAGGTTAAAAAAGCAGTTCAATACATCGACCTGCTCTATACCGCCAACTTTTTCTTTTTCTATGATTGCCTGCAACAGGGAACCGAAAGTGTGGCCGCACAAACCAATTGTGTGAACAGTGTGGATAAGCCGGTTAAGGTCGATGGAAAGCCATTCAGGGTCGAAAGCCTGCAAACCATTCTTGCATTGAGCGGAAGTCAGAAATATCAGACTGTCATGCTCTATGATGACAATATTTTGTCAGACAACTGGGTGAAAACGCAAAAACCTCTACAAGGTGTTGCCTTCCCTCCTGTTAAATTCAGCAGCCTGGCCATTGCATTAAACAACGCACTGCTTACTGTGTCGCCGGTGAATGGAATGTTCCTGTACGGTGAGTTGAAATCAGACGACAGCTTTGATCAATGCCTGCTGGTCTATTCATTTGGATTGCTGAACTACATTCCGACGTTGCCTGATCCTTACGCGGCAAACCTGTCGAAGATGTATCGGAGAAATAGGAAAGAGGGCAGCAGCAACCTCTATTCAGGGAGTGACATTCGTTCTCTCCTGGTTTGCCTGATGAACTGGAAGAATATGGATTCACCTTCTGTAAAATTCTTCATGGGCGAGAAACCGGTGAATGCCCCGGAGAATATTCCTGCTGCTGATTCATCGGGCACACCAGCAAAACGGGGTGTTAAAATCAGTGAGATTTATAACAAAGAAACCCAAAAAAAATTACAGCGCACCCATCTGGAAAAAAACCTGATGGTTCAAAAGAATGCATGGCAGACCTCAGTCGGAAACAGGGAGGAGTCATCGGCAATGGTCGATGCCGACACCCGCTCCTACATGATGATGAATCAATCGGTTGCCGTGGAAGAGGTCTCCCCGTTTCAGAATGCCTTTGCTTTGCTCGATGTCAGTACGAATGCCGATTTAGTGGGTGTTAGTCTGGGTTTTGTTCATGATGAACTTGTGTTCAGAAAAACACACGCGGTTCAGGAGGAGCTTCCCTCGAATCCCATCGCGATAGCAGGAATGGATGTATATGCCACAAGCAGACTGGTGCAGATTTTTACCCTTCCCCAGATCAGCTGGGAGCCTGTTATCAATACCACGACCGACCTTACAAATCCGGCACTCGATCCATATCCCGGGGTGTTGTTTTTTATGAATGATGGCACTCCTGCCCAAATTGGCA
>DYQT01000308.1 GCA_020719165.1 Draconibacterium orientale
CTATTTTGTCAAGTGTTAACGTACTAACACCAGGTTGAATGTATTTCGCTACCTCTGCGAGTGTTTTACTGACAATAATGGCATTATCTCTTAATAATTCAATTTCGTCTGCTGCCTTTATCGTCATCTGTTTGTTAAACATACCTACTGCCCGGCAACAGAATATGAAGAACGGCCTTTTATTCTTCCCGACTTGGTTAATCCGTCATAATGACGCATTAGTAAGTGGCTTTCAATTTGTTGCAGTGTATCCAGCACAACCCCCACCAAAATCAACAATGAGGTTCCTCCGTAGAACTGCGCAAATTGGGAAGTAATACCTACCAAACGAACCAATGCAGGCATGATCGCCACAAATCCAAGGAAAATTGAACCGGGAAGCGTTATGCGCGACATGACATCATCAATGAATTCCGCTGTTTTCTTTCCCGGTTTTACACCAGGAATAAACCTGCCATTCTTTTTCATGTCTTCGGCCATTTGATTCGGATTGACGGTAATGGCCGTATAGAAATAGGTAAATAGAATGATGAGAACAAAGAAGGTAATATTATACACTGCCCCATTAATATCGGTAAATACGCGTGCAAAACCCGTCAGCGTTTCATTGCTGGCAAAACCCGCTATGGTTAAAGGCAGAAACATGATAGCCTGTGCAAAGATGATCGGCATAACACCTGCGGCATTAACCTTTAAGGGAATATACTGGCGAACGCCACCGTATTGCTTATTGCCGACAATTCGCTTTGCATATTGTACAGGAATCTTTCGTGTACCTTGCACCAGCAATATGGTAACCAGCACAACCAGAACGAGGAAAGCGATTTCAACCACGAAGAAAACAAGGCCACCACCTTTCTGCTCCATTCTCGACACCAATTCTGAAAACAGGGAGAAGGGCAACCGGGCGATAATTCCGATCATAATAATCAGGGAAATTCCATTGCCTATACCTTTATCAGTGATCCGCTCGCCCAGCCACATTACCAGCATTGAACCCGCTGTAAGAATAATGATCGAAGAGATTCCAAAGAACGAAAACACGGAGTGATGGGTCATATTCGGGTTAAACGGAGATATGGCCTCCGCGGGGAGTTGGGAAGCAAGATTGGCTATGTAAGCCGGAGATTGAAAAATCAGAATGATAACAGTCAGATAACGGGTCATCTGATTGATCTTTTTTCTTCCACTTTCTCCCTCTTTCTGAAGTTTCTGAAAATAGGGAATAGCCATTCCCAGCAACTGCATTACAATGGATGCAGAGATATAGGGCATGATTCCCAATGCAAAAATTGAAGCATTGGAGAAAGCGCCTCCTGAGAACATATTCAACAATCCCAACAAACCGCCTTCGGTCTGATTCTGGAGATTGGCCAGCATACTAGGGTCAACGCCCGGCAGCACTACATAAGAGCCCAGACGATAGATCAGGATAATTCCGATTGTGTATAGGATCCTCTTGCGAAGATCTTCAATCTTCCAGATGTTTCGAATGGTTTGAATCAGTTTTTTCATTCAAACAAGTTTAAAGTGTATTAGCGACTCCACCTAATTCTTCAATTGCTTTCCGGGCGGTAGCCGAATAAGCATGTACGGTAATTTCGATTTTGGCTTTTAATTCGCCACGACCCAGAATTTTAATCCTGTCGCTCTTCGAAACATATCCGCTTTGAATAAGAACTTCCCGGGTTATTACCGCAATGTCATTCTTTTCAACTAATTGTTGCAAAACATCAAGGTTGATTCCTTTATATTCAACCCGGTTGAAGTTCTTGAATCCGAATTTCGGTACGCGTCTGACAAGCGACATCTGTCCGCCCTCATACCCCAGTTTTTTGGAGTAACCTGAACGCGATTTTGCCCCTTTGTGGCCACGGGTTGATGTGCCTCCGTGTCCTGAACCTTGTCCTCGCCCAATACGCTTTACCTTTTTTGTCGAACCCTTTGCCGGTTTAAGATTGCTTAAA
The DNA here is from genome assembly GCA_020719165.1 of Draconibacterium orientale. Taxonomy (GTDB): domain Bacteria; phylum Bacteroidota; class Bacteroidia; order Bacteroidales; family FEN-979; genus CAIVAT01. The sequence continues at coordinate 1,968 of DYQT01000308.1, forward strand.
TCCATTTCAGTATCGTTTATCTTTGTTATACTTTTTCGAATGTAACCAGGTGCAGAACCTTATTAACCATGCCCAGAATCTGAGGAGTAGCATCATGCTCCACCGTATGGCGGATACGCTTCAATCCTAATGCTTCAAGGGTACGTTTCTGACGCAACGGTCTTCCGATGCCACTTCTAACCTGTGTTATTTTAATTTTTTCCATTGTGCTGAACAGCCTTTAATAATGTAACGTTAGCCATTAAATACTTGATTCAATTCAATTCCCCGGAGTTGGGCAATTGTATAAGGGTCTCTCAGTTTGATCAGAGCATTAATCGTAGCTTTAACCACACTGTGCGGGTTTGACGAACCTTTCGACTTCGCAAGAACATCCTTGACACCTACACTTTCGAGCACAGCACGCATGGCGCCGCCGGCAATTACACCGGTACCCGGAGCTGCAGGTTTCAGGTACACAAGTGCACCACTGTATTTGCCTAACTGATCATGAGGAATCGTACCTTTAAGAATCGGCACCTTAATCAGGTTCTTCTTAGCATCATCAACACCTTTGGCAATTGCCGCGGTAACCTCTTTTGCTTTGCCAAGACCATAACCAACAACACCGTTCTCATTCCCAACCACAACAATGGCAGAGAAACTAAATGTACGGCCCCCTTTGGTTACCTTGGTTACACGCTGAATGCTGACCAGGCGATCTTTGAATTCGATTTCGCTCGACTTTACTCTTTTTACATTAACGTTTGTCATATCTTCCTTAGAATTTTAGGCCACCTTCTCTGGCAGCATCGGCCAAAGATTTTACCCTGCCATGATATAAATAACCATTACGATCAAAAACAACCTTCTCGATACCCGCCTGAAGTGCCTTTTCAGCAACATACTTGCCTACTTTCTTTGCCATTTCAGTTTTGGTACCTTTCTGGTCGATCATCCCTTTTTCCATGGACGAGGCTGCAACAAGCGTTTTTCCGGCCTGATCATCGATCAGTTGCACATAAATAGCTTTACAGCTGCGAAACACAGTCATGCGAGGCCTGTCAGGAGTCCCTTCTACGATTTTACGTATCCTTTTTTTGA
>DYQT01000309.1 GCA_020719165.1 Draconibacterium orientale
ATTTGTAAAATGAGATTTATTTCATACCTCGTATCGGGGTGCAAGTCGGGTTAATCTTCGACAAATACCGCCACTTCGGAAAAAGCGACAGCGGCGCTCACCGCTCAACAGGTATGGGCCTTACATTCTGCAAAATGGCCGTTGAAGCCCACGGTGGTAAGATCGGTGCACGCAACGACGCTGACGAAGGTTGTAGTTTCTGGTTCACCATTCCACATTCCTTAAAATCCGGTGAAGCTGAGGCCTGTGAAAATGCCCCACAAAATCACAATAAGCCAGGACCATTTTCGGAAACTGATCTGGAACAAATTAAAGAGGTCGTAAAAAAAATAAAGGGCATAAAAATATTTGAGATTTCCCGTTTTCAGGAAATTCTCGACCCCTTGAAAGCGACTTCCGGAATTGCAGTGAATGAATGGATCTCACATCTGTTTAGCGCCATCTTCGTTCAGAATGTGAATGAATATAACCGGTTAATCAATCTGCCAGAAAATGAACAAACAAAAAATACTGATCGTTGATGACGAGCCTGCGCTCCTCGAAGGCATCGTAAAATATTACGTCGAATCGCAGGAACCGTACGAATTATTTCATGCCCTGAATGGTGAAATGGCGCTGCATGTGGTGGAGGAAGTTGATCCCGACCTGGTGCTTACCGATTGGGATATGCCCGTAATGGACGGCCTCCAGTTGATTGCAAAAATGAAGGCAAGCAAAAACTTTTGTGATATTCCGGTGGTTATGATGACCGGTTTCATGCTTTCGGCGTACGACCTCAGGACGGCCATGTCGGTGGGCGCCGTTGATTACATCCGCAAACCCATTGACAAAATAGAATTGCTGGCCCGGACCAAATCAATGCTGCAGATTTCATCCGCCAACAAAACCATCCGGAAGCAGGAGGAAGAGCGGTTAAATGCCGAACTCGACTACCATAAGAAAGAACTTGGCGTTGCTGCCCTTCACCTTGCCAATTACCAGAAAAGGAACGAAGAGATGCTGGTTGAAGTAAAAAGGCTGATCCCATACATTAACAATGATGGAATGGAAATCATAAGGAAGATCATCAGCGATAACAAATCCAATTACGAAAATGATTTTTTAAATATTTTCGAAACACAATTCAAAGATGTCCATGCTGATTTTTATGAACGACTCGATGCTAAACATCCCGAACTCACGCCCACCGAAAAGAAAATATGCACCTTCCTCAAAATGAACCTGAATAGCAAAGAAATAGCTGTTCTTCTGCTTTCTACACCTGCATACATCGAAGTAGCCCGTGCCAGAATCCGTAAAAAATTCGGAATCGGGCACCACGACAGCCTTAGTGGTTACATTGCCGGGATTTGAATTGCGCTGCTGCCGCGATGCTATACTCAATTACGCTCATAAGCGGTGAACAATGCCGGTTGAAACAGAAAATTTGCCAACAGCGGAAGTAAAAACATGCCAAAATCGGAAGTAAAAACATGCCAAAAGCGGAAGTAGTAGTATATTTGCAAACTTTAAAATAGTTACTAAAATGAACAAGGATACCTATATGCCACGATTATGTGATGCTGATTTGCAGCTTGCATTGCAATCATCAGGCGCTGTGTTAATAGAAGGAGCTAAATGGTGTGGCAAAACCAGTACAGCAAGTAATGCTTCGCGTAGTGTGATTTATATGCAGGATCCCGATAAAACCGGCTCATATCTGGCTATGGCTGACACCTTACCTTCCCTATTGCTAAAAGGAGAAACGCCAAGGTTAATTGATGAATGGCAAATGGCTCCAGTTTTGTGGGATGCTGTTCGGTTTGAAGTGGATAAAAGAGCAGAACCCGGACAGTTTATTTTAACCGGCTCAGCCGTTCCAACCGACAATGTCACCGCTCATACGGGCACCGGCAGAATCTCCCGTTTGTTATTACGCCCGATGAGCCTCTTTGAGTCTCAGGAATCAAATGGATTAATATCCCTGCGAGCCTTGTTTAATGGGGAACTTGATATAGAGGCCGTTTCAGATTTAACGATCGAAAAAATTGCTTTCGCGTTGTGCAGAGGCGGATGGCCGGCAAGCGTCAGGCAAAAAGGAGCAACTGCTTTGCGTATGGCGGTTGATTATGTTGAAGCAGTGATTAATCACGATGTTTCGAGGGTTGATAATGTGGAAAAAAATCCTGAACGGGTTCGCTTGTTATTACGATCATTGGCACGTAATATAGCTACTACCGCCACCTATCAAACCATCATAAACGATTTGGAGGCTACCGACACCACCATATCCGACAAAACCATCGGTTCGTATATGAATGCGCTGCGCCGGATTTTTTTAGTGGAAGATTTGCCTGCATGGGCGCCATCGTTGCGCTCAAGGTCAGCTATTCGAACCTCTGCAAAACGGCATTTTGTTGATCCTTCCATCGCTACGGCAATTCTACGATCAAATCCGGGAGGCATATTAAACGATTTTCAATACTTCGGTTTCCTGTTTGAAGCCTTGTGTACGCGCGACATCAGGGTGTATGCACAATCGAACGATGGCGATGTTTTTCATTATCGGGATAAAAGCGGCCTCGAGGCCGATTTGATTGTACGCCTGCACGATGGGCGATGGGCTGCCATTGAAATAAAATTGGGTAATAAACAAATTGATCTTGCTGCTGATAATCTTTTGGCTCTTAAAAACCGAATTGACAACAATAAAATGGGCGAACCTTCCTTTTTAATGGTGATTACAGGCGGACAGTATGCATACAGACGCCGTGACGGTGTTCTGGTTGTGCCGCTTGCCTGTTTAAAAAACTAAACGATTGTACCTCCCTGCAATTTCATTCTTTAAAAATCATTTTAAGATGGTTCATGAAATAATGCACAACGCGTTGAACATATTTCTAATATTTTGCTAATTTTGTTGTGCATTTAATTCGGAATGAAAATGGAAACATTATTTCAAAAACAGCAATCCTTACTTGCCAGGACTAACCTGTCTTTCAAACGGTATATGTATGACCGGTTTCCGTGGAACAGCCGCATGGCAGGTCTTATTGGCCCGCGGG
>DYQT01000076.1 GCA_020719165.1 Draconibacterium orientale
TCAATAATCTTAATAATCAAATAATGCTAAAACTCAAATTGTTCGGACACGTATGTATAAAAATATTCAATTGGCCGATTCAACCATGGCCATCATTAAGAAAAATGAATTGCTGATAGAGATTAAAAACGAACTCGACCGGCAGCGCGATAAAATAGGGCCAGGCTATCCTCAGCGGTACTTTGATCGATTGATGACATTGATCAATAAAAATATTTCAAGCGATAACGATTGGAAGGTGTTTGAAGAGCTGTTTGACCAGGCTCATGAAAATTTCTTCAAACGACTGAAATCGACCTACCCCGACCTTACCCAAAGCGACCTGAAACTTTGCGCTTACCTTAAAGTAAATCTTTCATCCAAAGAAATAGCTCCCTTGCTCAACATCAGTTTCAGGGGTGTTGAGACCAGACGTTACCGTTTACGGCGGCGACTCGCGTTGAATTCAGATAAAAATCTCGTTGATTTCATCATGCAGTATTAAAATATTACGGTATGAATATTTCATTTTATTTTTTAAAAAGCGACATTATATGTCAGAAATTCAATATAATGCGATTGACTCATGTCGCCCTGATGTAGTTTTGACGTACTATGGTTTTTCCTCTTCAAAGGGGTGGTGTAACCGTGCAAGGGCTATTGGGGAGAGGTGAATTGATTTTCTATGTTTTTTTTTTGTTACTTAGTGGTTTAATCCACGAAACTTACGCTCTATGGTGAATTTTTACGCAATTTCAAGATCGTTCCGGATCAAAACATCAGCTTTGCTGTTCGTGTTTATTGCCGGATTAACTCTCTTTTCGCAGGCACAGGTTCGGGTCATTACCGGAGTTGTTATGGCCGGCGATACAAAAGAAACGCTTCCCGGTGCGACCATTCTCATCAAGGGTACCACTGTTGGGGCAGTGACCGATATTGACGGCAAGTACACCATTTCCGTGAAATCGGAAAATGCAATACTTGTTTATTCCTATGTCGGATACCTGACCAAAGAGATTGAATCGGGCAACAAAACTCAGATTGATGTGCTGCTTGAGCCAAAGAAGACAACACTCGACGAAGTGGTGGTTATCGGTTATGGCTCGGTAAGAAAGAGCGATTTGTCGGGATCGGTCGGAAGTGTTAAAGCCGACGACATCACCAAAATCACTGCCTTGAATCCGGTTCAAAGTCTTCAGGGCAATGTAACCGGTGTGCAGGTAACCAGTACTTCTGGAACCCCGGGTGAGAATCCTGCCGTGAGGGTGCGGGGAGTTGGAACTTTTGGTAATTCTAACCCTATTTATGTTGTGGATGGCGTTATTGTTGATGATATCTCCTTCTTAAACAGCAATGATATTACCTCGATGGAAGTTTTGAAAGATGCATCTGCCTCTGCCATATACGGATCGAGAGGAGCCAACGGAGTTATTATGGTGACTACCAAAATGGGAAAATCCGGTGAAGATAAAACCGTGTTTAGCTTTTCCGGGGAGTTGGGAATGCAGAAATTGGCCAAGAAAATCGATTTATTAAGCGGACGCGATTTCGCCATCATATCGAACGAGATCAAACCGGGTTCTTTCAACAATGTTGATGCTGTGGCAAATACCGATTGGCAGGAACTTGTATTTCACAACGCTCCCATGTATGATTTCCAGCTTTCGGCATCAGGTTCATCCAAAAATGTACAATATTATATAAGTGGAGGCTACTTTAAACAGGGAGGCATCATTGATAAATCGAGTTTTGAGCGGATTACCCTGAAAATAAATAACATTTATATGTTATCAAAATATGTAAAACTGGGCAACAACATCACCATTGCTCCATACAGCCAGCAGGTGGCACCCGATGCAACCTATGCTGCATACAGGGCGAAACCCACCCTGGTTCCCTATTATCCCGATGGAAGTTTTGCTGCCGTTCCGGGGGTAGGAAATCCGCTTGCCGATTTGGAGTACTCCAATAGTTTTAACAAAGGGGTGAGGGGCGTAGGAAATATTTTTGGAGAGGTAAATTTTCTGAAAGCTTTTAATTTTAAATCCAGTTTCGGTATTGATGCCGGATATAACAATTCCGAAAGTTTTACACCAGCCTATACCGTTTATAATCCCGATGGCTCCATCTCCATGCAACAAAACACACTGAGCCGATTGAATAAGAACACCAATTACACCTTTACCTGGTTATGGGAAAATACCCTGAACTTTAAAAAGGAGTTCGGTAAACATTCTATTGATGCAGTTGCAGGGTACACCATGCAGAATACAACTTCCGATGGATTCAACCTGGCCGGAGCCAACCTGATCCGAAACGGATCGAGTTTCTGGTATATACAACCCTCTTATATCTACGATCCCTCAAACAATGTAAATACTATAGGCAGCATTAATGAGTCGGTCGATATGAACCAGTATTACTCCATGATCTCTTACCTTTTCCGTGTAAATTATGTATTCAATAAAAAGTATATTCTTACTGCTACATTCCGAAGCGATGGCTCTTCCAAGTTTTCCGAAAACAGCCGTTATGCCACCTTCCCCTCTTTCGCGTTGGGATGGAATGTTTCGCAGGAAAAATTTCTGCGCGATGTTTCCTGGCTTAACAAATTGAAACTGAGAGCAAGCTGGGGAAAACTCGGCAATGATAAAATTCCCTATTGGGATCGTTTTGCTCGCGTTGAATCGAACATTGTAGCCATTTTCGGAGCAAGCAACGATCCAAACACGGGAGCCTCCTTCGGGATCAATGGGAATCCGGACCTGAAGTGGGAAGTGACCACCCAAACCGATATCGGACTTGAATTTGGTCTTCTCGACAGCCGGTTGACCGCTGAGTTCGACTATTATAACAAGCAGACAGACGATATTCTTATTTTATTATCAGTGCCTGGCTATTATGGAAATGGTGCCGGCGCAAAAGTGCGGTTTAATGCGGCTTCTGCAGTAAACAGAGGATTCGAATTTAACCTTGGGTGGCGCGACCAGGTTGGAAAATTCAAATACAATGTTGGTGTTCTCGGAACCACCATCCACAACGAAGTGCTTGAAATTGGCGGAATCAGCGGAGTTGATGATGCCTTGTTTGGCGGTTATGTAAACAATGTTCCGGTAACCCGAAGCATGGTTGGATTGCCCATCGGCGCATTTTATGGATATAAAACCGACGGAATTTTTCAGACACAGGATGAATTGAATGCCTATCCGCACGACGGACAGGCTGGCTTAGGCGATTTAAGGTTTGTGGATATAAACGAAGACGGGAAAATTGACGGCCGTGACAGAACATACATCGGCTCCCCCATCCCCACTTTTATTTTCGGCTTTAATTTTGGATTTGAAATTTATGGCTTCGACATGTCGGTCAACGTTCAGGGACAAACCGGCAATAAAATTTTTAATGCCAAAGAGGTGGTCAGGCCCGACCCGTATAACTTCGAAAGCCATGTACTCGAACGCTGGACCGGCCCCGGAACCAGCAATACCGAGCCCCGTCCATCGTTCGGTGGTTACAACTATACCCCTTCCGATCATTTTATTCAGGATGGATCATTTCTGAGAATACGCAACATTGTTCTGGGTTATTCACTTCCTGTCGGCTGGTCGAATAAGATTTTTATGCAGAAAATCAGGCTGTATGTAAAAGCCGATAACCTTTACACCCTCACAAAATTCACGGGATACACACCTGAAATTGGAAGTGGTGATGTTTTGTCGGCAGGCATTGACTATGGAATTTACCCGATAACTGCTGTTTATTCAATTGGGATCAATTTAAATTTTTAACGGCTATGAGAACACAAAAAAAACTATACCTCTCCCTCCTGGTTATTGTGATAACATTTTCCTTTGCAGGGTGTAAAAAATTTCTCGAGAAAGATCTTCAGGGAACGCTCACCCAACAATCATTTCCTGTTTCGGCGTCCGATGCATTGCTTGCAACCAATGCCACCTATCAGTCGCTCAGGGATTGGGCATATAATGCCGGGGGATTCCCGATTTTTGACATTATGTCGGATGATGCCCGCAAAGGGAGTAACCCTGGTGATGCGGCTTCAACCGTGGGGCCTTATGATTCATTTACCCACACACCCACTCAGGATGGAATCAGCGGTTACTGGAATGCCTTATATGTAGGTGTGAAAAGAGCCAACGTGGTGATTGAAAAGATTCCCGCTATTGCCATGGATGAGGGGTTAAAAACCAGATATATCGCCGAAGCCAGATTTCTTCGCGGCCTCATCTATTTCGACTTTGTACGTGCATGGGGCGGCGTTCCGCTGGTTACCACAACCGAGCCTCCCCTGAAACTACCCAGAGCTTCTGCAGAGGATGTTTATACCCTCATCATCCAGGATTTGACCTTCGCTATTGATCATTTACCGATGAAATCGGAGTATCAGGGGGCTGACCTCGGCCGGGCAACCAAAGGAGCTGCTCAGGCCTTGCTGGCAAGGGTTTATCTGTTTCGCAATGATTTTATCAATGCTGAAAAATATGCCCTGGATGTGGTCAATTCCGGTCAGTACGGATTGGAGGCGCTCTTTATCGATGCCAATGGCGTGAATGGCAACAACGGAATAGAGTCGGTATTCGAGATCGGCGCGATCCAGTCGGAAAATACCGGAAGCGGTGGAAACCAGTATGCAAATACGCAGGGGGTAAGAGGAACTCCAAACCGCGGATGGGGATTCAATCGCCCCTCTATCGATCTTCGGAATTCTTTTTCCAATGGCGACCCGCGATATAGTGGCACGGTGATCAACCTTGGCGATACCATCGATGGTGTAAAAATCATGGGCGATGGTCAAACCCCGAAAGTTACAAAAGCGTGGAACGGACAGGACAGTGTCGTTATTGAAATACAATGTTATAACAGAAAAGTTTGGGTGCCCGGCGACAATGTAGTCACGCAGTTTGGACATCACCGCCGGTTGATCCGGTATGCTGATGTTTTATTGATGGCTGCCGAATCGCTAAATGAAAACAATAAACCAGGAGAAGCTTTAATCTTTCTGAACCAGGTGAGGCAGCGTGCCCGGCAAGGGAATAGTGCAATTCTGCCGGATATTACCACAACTAACAAATCGGAATTAAAAGAAATAATTTTTAACGAACGACGTTTGGAATTAGCCATGGAAGGATGGAGATTCTGGGATTTGGTGAGAACCGGAAGGGCTGCCCAGGTTCTGGATTCGCTTGGATTTGTTGCAGGTAAGCATGAGTTTTTACCCGTACCCCAAAGTGAAATTGATATTTCGGAAGGCTCGCTCGTGCAAAACCCCAATTGGTAACGGCTATTAAATTGAAATTTATTCAATATTTTGTTTAACCTTTAATAAGTGTAATTATGAGAAAACCATTTGTAATTTTAAATGCAATGCTGATCATCACGGGTTTGATGATTGGCGGGGTAAGTTGTAAGAAAAAAGATGACCCGATCACCTTTGGCATGTCTTCGCTTGTAACGCTGTTGGCGGGCGGATCAATTGACATGAATGGACAGACAGCCCCGGTAAATATCCCGACAAATCCGACCATTGTAGCTACATTTACCGTTGATGTTTCTGCTTCAAGTGTAACTGCCAGTACCGTTACCCTGGTTAACACACTCGATAATTCTATCATTGCATTGACCCTGACTCCTTCAGGATCAAAAATTACACTCGTTCCTGTCACACCTTTGGGTACCGGAACACCTTATCAGCTTAAGTTCAACGGGATCAGGTCAACCGACGATCAATCAATTACCAACCTGGTTCGCAGTTTCACTACCGCCGGGCCTTATGCCCCATCGGGTGCAATTGCTTACTGGAGCTTTGATGGAAATGCCAATGACCAGATCGGAACCTTCAGCCCGACTTCTGCGGGAATTGTTGCCATCACCTACGAGAATTCATTCAATGCCACCGCCGGACAGTGTGCCAAATTTAACGGTACCACCAGTATCATCGAAATTCCAAATGGCGACCTTCTCTCCAACACGCAGGACTTTTCTCTATGTTATTGGGTAAAAACAAATTCTGCCGGCCATGTTGATGCCAACGGAAATCCCAAAGGTCATTTTGTTATTGGTTTAGGTGCCTTTTATGGATTCCAGTTTGAAATTGCCGGTGATTATACCAATTGCAAAATTGCTGTTCAATACGACAATGGCATAGGAGGTTCTTTCGCTGATGACCTTCCTTTTAACGGTGATGGTAAAACCGGATCTAACGGAGGTTGGCAAGGCTGTACCATCTCCAAAGACCTCACCGGCTCAGGCGGTGTTACTCCACTGATTAAAGATACTTGGGTCTTTGTTGTTTATTCGTTCAATCACTCAACCAAACTTGCAACCTTATACATGAACGGTGAAAAGATGAAGGTGATGGATTTCAACCTCTGGCCTGTGGGCGATCCCAAAACCGGAGCTGCCGGTCTCAAATATGCCGGAGTTGCCCCTGATGTTGTGAATGAACTGGCCTTTGGATTCATCCAATCGCGTGCCGGAACTATGTGGGCAACCGAACCCTGGGGCGGTTATGCCATACCCACCTCCAACCATTTTGGAGGCTGGCTTGATGAGGTTCGCGTTTATCACCGTACACTCTCCGATTTGGAAATCGCAGCCATGTACAAACCGTAATTATTGCTTATTAACAGAGAGAGGGTTATGGTTCTCCCTAATCCTCTCTTTTTCAAACTTGAAAATCACCCTTTAATCCTAATTAATTTTAATCACTAAAAACAAAAAAACAATGAAAAAAAATCTACTTATTCTTGCAATGTTACTCGCCATGACCGGCTTGGTTCGGGCGCAGGTAATTGCCGATTACGAATGTATCCCCATGAATCTCATGCTGGGAGGAGCCGATGACATGAGCAGCATGACCGTTATTCCCAATCCTGATCCGTCGGGTATCAACACCAGCGGATATGTGGTGAAATTTGTGCGTAGTAAAAATGGGGTGCCCTGGGGCGGTTTTTGGTCTGCATTACCTACACCTGTCGATGTAACTGTTAACAAGTACGTGCATGTTAAAATTTGGAAACCCCGTATCAGCCCTGTCAAATTTAAACTTGAAGGTGGTACTGCCGGAACACTTGAAACTGCTTCCATGACGGCCCAGTCAATCATGGGCACCTGGGAAGACATGGTTTTTGATTTTACCTCGAAAACGGGTACTTATCCTGTAATTGCTTTTATGCCCGACTTCGCTGATCCTGTTGGTCTTACCGATGATATCGTAATTTATTTTGATGATATCATGGTGAACAACGATCCTACTCCAAACAGTGCTGCTGTTGATATTATCGAAGATTATGAGCCAATGGCACTCAATCTGATGTTAGGCGGCGCTGATGATTTAAGTTCCATGACCCTTATTCCAAATCCCGATAAAAGCGGTATCAATACCAGCAATTATGTAATTAAATTCTCTCGTGATATGAACGGGGTGCCCTGGGGTGGTTTCTGGTCTCCGACTCCTGTCGACGTATCTACCAACAAATATATGCACGTGAAAGTGTGGAAACCCCGTATCAGTCCTGTCAAATTCAAAATTGAAGGCGGTGCCGCCGGAACCCTTGAAGCCGGTTCAATCACCCCGCAAACTACAACAGGCAGATGGGAAGATATGGTTTTTGATTTCACATCAAAAACCGGCCCGTATCCGATCATTGCTTTGATGCCCGACTTTGCCGACCCTGTTGGTCTTACAGAAGATATCATTATCTATTTCGATGATATTATTTTGAATAATGATCCGAACCCCATCGTTCCTTCGGTTACCATGAGGGTTGACATGCACGGTTCAGGATTGGCAGCAGGCGAAAAAGTTTGGGTTGCCGGAAGTTTCGGTGGCGTTAATGGAACCTGGGCTGAACCGGGAACCAACTTAAACAATGAACTGGTAGATCCTGATAACGATTCTATTTATACCATCAACTTGTCATTGGCCGCCGGAGTTTATTATTACAAGTTTTTCAAGGGTATGGGCTGGAATGGCGGCGAATGGACCGGCGATCCTAACCGTGGAATCAATGTGGTGAGCGATACCGTTGCAAATTACCTTTGGGGAATCTTTCAGCCTGTCGGAACCGGCGAAAATTCGTTGGCAAACAGTATCAATGTATATCCTGTTCCATTTAACAACATGCTGAATATAGAGACTGCCGTCGATTTATCATCGATTGCCATCTTCTCCGTTATTGGCAAACAGGTAGCCAGAATTGACAACATGTCGAAAGGAACTACCACCGTTAACACCGCATCATTGGCCAGGGGTATTTATTTTGTTACCCTGTATCCGGCAAATTCGGGTACCCCCCATGTAGTGAAGATTATTAAAAATTAGGTTTGACAATTGCTTAATATGAATGACTGGCGGCTCCTTGGTTTGCGAGCCGCCTTAATATTCCTTTGTTATGAAATTAGCTCAACTGTTAGCGCTTTTAGTCGGCATTTGCCTGTTAACCTGCGCTTCGTGTAAAAAGAAGGATCCGGAAACCATTCGTCTGGATAAAGCCTCGGCGGGAACCTTGAACCTCAACCTTGGTTCATCTACCATGGATGTGCCGGTAAACAGCGTGTTCACCCTCGACTTTAGCGCGGAAATAGATCCTCTGTCGGGCAGTACGGGAATTTCATTTCAAAAGGCAGACAATACTGTGGTTCCCTGTAATATCATGTTTATAAACAATAATAAAAGTGTGCAATTAACACCACAGGGTTCGCTCGACCATTATACCCAGTATAAAATAATACTCACCTCGGGCATCGCAGGATCAAATGGCGAATCATTTGCCGGGGCGGTGGTGAATTTCACGACTGTTGTTGGTCAGCTTGTAATTAAGAGCATTACAGTCAATCAGGCAGATTTTCAAATACCCAAACGACCCCAGAACATCGATTATAAGGATGTGAATATTCAGATTACTTTTTCCGACTCCCTTGATCCGTCAACGTATCAGACCCGTATTTCTATATGGCCCTACGTACCTTTAACCTTCAGCCTGACGAATGACCAGAAAACAGTTAATATCATCAATACTGCTGATTATGCCGATTTTTCGAAAATCTACGTGAATATCGCCAAGGAGTTAAAAGCCAAAAATGGCGCATCATTTGCGGGTTTCTCGAACTATTTTTACACGCAGCTCGATTCTACCCCGAAATTCCCGATAATTCCGGATGATCAGCTGCTCAATCTGGTTCAGGAACGTACCTTTAAATACTTCTACGATTATGCCCATCCTGTGAGCGGGATGACCAGAGAGCGGCTCAATTCGGGCGATATTGTAACCATCGGAGGCTCGGGTTTCGGAGTAATGGCATTGATTGTTGGTATTGAGCGTGGCTTTATCACGCGTGATCAGGGATTGACACGGTTGTCGAAAATAGTTACTTTTCTCGAAACCTGCGACCGGTATCATGGTGTGTGGGCTCACTGGATTAATGGTTCGACAGGGAAAACGATTCCCTTTTCGACCAATGATAACGGCGCAGATTTGGTCGAAACCTCCTTTATGGTCGAAGGCCTCATCACCTTCCGCCAATATCTCGACCCTGCTGTTCCCGCCGAGCAAACATTGCTGGTCAGAATCGATGCCCTTACAGATGCAGTGGAGTACGACTGGTTTACCCGTGGGCAGAATGTATTATACTGGCATTGGTCCCCCAATTCAGGCTGGGTTATGAATATGCAGATCAATGGTTACAATGAAGCCCTTATTGCCTATGTTTTAGCTGCTTCATCAACGTCTCATCCAGTTTCGGCATCTGTTTATACGCAGGGTTATGCCAAAAACGGCGGCATTAAGAATGGCAACAGCTATTACGGAATCAAACTTCCCCTGGGTAATGCCTATGGAGGCCCTCTGTTTTTCACCCACTATTCAAACCTGGGATTAGATCCGCGCACATTGCAGGATCAGTATGCAAATTACTGGGAGCAAAATGTCAATCATTCATTGATAAACTGGACCTACTGTTACACAAATCCCAAAAAATTTGTCGGATACAGCACTGCTTGCTGGGGATTGACGGCAAGTGATAATCCATGGGGTTATAATGCCCAGTCGCCTACCAACGACCTGGGGGTAATTACCCCGTCGGCAGCAGTTTCGGCCATTGCCTATACCCCTGCACAATCGATGGACGCGATTCGTTTTTTTTATTATAACCTGGGCGACAAACTTTGGGGAGAATATGGCTTTTATGATGCCTTCGATCCATCTGAAAACTGGTGGGCGTCATCGTACATTGCCATCGATCAGGGGCCGATCATCTGCATGATCGAAAATCACAGGAGCGGTAAGTTATGGGATTTGTTCATGTCAAATCCGAGAGTAAACGCCGGACTGACGAAACTTGGATTTACGCATTAGGTTTTATCGAAGTTATTCATCTGCAACATGCAAAAATGTTTTTCTCTTGCCAGCATGGTGGCAATCCTCATGTTCACCTTCACGGGTAGTTGTGTTCTTTCACAAACTACCGTTCACCAGAATCTGTCTGCCTCCGATATAGCTAAAATTGATTCATTGATGAGTCAAATGACACTAGAAGAGAAGATCGGTCAGTTAAATCTTTTTGCCTCAGGATGGGATGCAACAGGCCCGATGGCGGGCAGCAATAATGAACAACTAATCAGAGAGGGTAAGGTGGGCGCGATATTGAATGCCTATACAGTTGATTATGTGCGCGCTTTACAACGAATGGCTGTGGATGATTCACGCTTAAAAATTCCGCTGCTTTTTGGGTATGATGTCATTCACGGGCATCGTACCATCTTTCCGATTCCATTGGGACAGTCGTGTTCATGGAATTTAAAAATGATCGAGGATGCCGAGCGTGTTGCCGCTGTTGAGGCTACCGCCGAGGGACTCAACTGGACCTTTGCCCCGATGGTCGACATAGCACGCGATCCGCGTTGGGGAAGGGTAATGGAGGGAGCGGGTGAAGATACCTGGCTCGGAAGCAAAATTGCAGCAGCCAGGGTTAAAGGTTTCCAGGGAAAAGATTTAAAAGCAAACAACACCCTTTTAGCCTGTGCCAAACATTTCGCAGCCTATGGGGCGCCACAGGGAGGTCGTGATTATCATACAGTTGACATTTCCCAGATTTCGCTGTATGAATGGTATCTTCCGCCTTTCAAAGCCTGTCTGGATGCTGGTGCAGGCTCGATTATGACTTCGTTCAACGAAATAGGAGGAGTGCCTTCTACCTGCAATAAATGGCTGCTCACCGATCTTTTGAGAAAAGAGTGGGGATTTAAGGGATTTGTTGTTACCGATTGGACTTCAACCAATGAACTGGTTGACCATGGAGTTGCCGAAAACTTTAAGGATGCGGCCCGTTTGGCGCTGAATGCGGGTGTTGACATGGATATGGTTGGCTGCACCTTTCTCGATTATATGGCAGAATTGCTTAAAGAAAAAAAGGTCACAATGGGCAGGATTGATACAGCAGCAAGGTCGATTTTAGAGGCCAAAGCGTTGCTTGGACTTTTTGACGATCCTTATCGCTATTGCAGCAAAACCAGGCAGGAGACAGAGATCATGACCCCCGATCATCTCTCCCTTGCAAGAAGAATGGTGTCGGAGAGTTGTGTTTTGCTGCAAAATCAGAATCAGATCCTCCCAATCCCTGAAGGTGTTGGCCGTGTGGCCATCATCGGGCCATTGGCTGATTCAAAAAAAGATATGCTTGGAAGCTGGTCGGGTGCCGGGAAATGGGAAAAGAGTGTCACGCTGCTCGAAGCCGTGAGAGAACGGTTTGGAAAAAAGACCCAGGTTTTTTATGAGAAAGGCTGCAATGCCAACGATAACGACAAGAGCGGATTTGACGCCGCGGTGAAACTGGCCATGAGTGCAGATTATATTATTCTTGCGCTGGGTGAGAACAGCTGGATGAGCGGTGAAGCCGCCAGCCGCACCAGCATCGAACTTCCCGGAGTTCAAAATGAACTTGCCGAAGTCCTCGCGAAAACCGGAAAACCCATCGCCGTGGTGCTGTTTAACGGAAGGCCGCTGGCCATCACTAAACTTTCGGGATTGCCTGTGGCCATTCTCGAAGCCTGGTTTGGCGGAACCCAGGCAGGAAATGGCATTGCCGATGTTTTATTTGGCGATGTGAACCCTGCCGGGAAAATAACCATGACTTTTCCAAGAAGCGGAGGGCAGATCCCCATATTCTATAATGCGAAAAATACGGGCAGGCCTTTCATCCTGACTGATACTACCGACAAATATGTTTCCCGTTATCTCGATTGCTCCAACGATCCGCTCTTTCCTTTCGGATACGGGCTGAGCTACACAAGTTTCGAATATTCAAACCTTGAAGTCGCCACAGATGTCAATAAAATTACAGTAACCGTCCAGGTGGCCAATACCGGTAGTCGCGATGGCGAAGAGGTGATTCAATTATATGTCAGAGATAAAGTAGGCTCCCTTACCCGGCCTGTCAAAGAGTTGAAGGGATTCGAGAAGGCGCTTATCAAAAAAGGTGAAACAAAGACAATCTCTTTTATTCTTAACACCAACGATTTGGCCTATTATCACACCGACATGAAAAAATATTGGGATCCTGGTGAATTTGAAGTCTTTGTTGGCACAAACTCAGCCGAGACCATTTCCAAGTCTGTCACTATTAAATAACAAGAAAAGTATATGAACTACGGCAAGGTTGTATTGTTTGTGATTCTTTGTCTCGCCACTGGCGCAGCACAATCACAGCAGCATGTTTTCAAATCGGGTGGAAAGGTTAATTATGCTTTATCATCACAGGATGAGGCAATGCTTGATTCCATTCAGCACAAAACATTTCTTTTCTTTCTACATGAACATCATCCTGAAAAGGGAATCGTAAAAGACCGTACCGCGACCTGGGCACCTGCCAGCATTGCATCAACGGGTTTTGGAATTCCTTCATTCGCCATCGGCGTTGAACGAAAATGGATCACCCGCGAACAGGCTGCTGCGATAACACTTAACATTCTTCAGTTTTTCATCAATTCGGTTCAAAGCGCCGATACAAATGTTACCGGTTATAAAGGTTTCTATTACCATTTCCTCAAACTGAATTCAGGCACCCGCGCCTGGAAGTGTGAACTCTCTTCCATCGATACCGGCATATTGATGATGGGAATCATTTTTGCCCGGAATTATTACAACCTCGACACCGAGGTCGAAAACCAGATTCGGAAACTTGCCGGAATATTGCTGAACCGAGTTGACTGGAACTTTATGGCGATGCCCGGAACAGGAAAATTTGCCAATACGATTTCCATGGGCTGGTCGCCCGAACACGGATTACACGATTATGGCTGGAGCGGATACAACGAAGCGCTGTTTTTATATGTTCTCGCAGCCGGCAGCGGAATGGAAAAGGCAGAACAAAGCTACCAGGCGTGGTTAAAATCGTATAAATGGAACACCCCGTACAAAGGGCTTTCACACGTGGCTTTTCCTCCTTTGTTCGGCCATCAGTTTTCACAAGCCTTTATCGATTATCGCGGCATCGCTGATGCTTATATGAAGGAGAAGGGAATCGATTATTTCGAAAACTCCCGCCGGGCAACCTATGTTCAGAGACAATATGCCATCGATAACCCAAAAGGCTGGGTTGGGTATGATTCGCTATGCTGGGGGATAACTGCCAGTGATGGCCCTACAGAGAAGTATAACTTCGGAGATAAAAAGTTTTTGGGTTATGCCGGCAGGGGAACAAGCGGGCCCGATTACAACTACTTTGACGATGGAACGATTGCACCCTATGGTGCGCTTTCGTCGCTACCGTTTGCTCCTGAAATTGTATTGCCTGCGATAAAATCAATGAACAAAAAGTATGGAAAGAAATTGTGGGGCAAATATGGCTATTATGATTCATTCAACCCGACCGCCAAATGGTTTAATGATGATTTTATCGGAATCGATGAAGCTCCTATGCTGATCATGATCGAAAACTTCAGAACAGGCATGGTGTGGAATTATATGATGCAGGACACAATCATCCAAAAAGGGTTGAATAAACTTGGTTATGCATATTTAAAATAACTGCTTATCCCTTTCGGTCAAGTTGGTTTGATTAAGTCGTTAAATGGC
>DYQT01000310.1 GCA_020719165.1 Draconibacterium orientale
CAGCTTAGAATATGGTTGATTATCTGTGAGTTAAAAAGAGTTATATAGTAGGAAAGAAAGGTGGTTTGGACCAGTGAAAATTTCTTTGAAATAATGAAAATGGCAATTGCAAACAACAACGACCACAAGCCCCATACGGCCCCATTAACCGGGCCGGAGGGAAAAACCAGTCCGATATTTTGATAATGTGTCGTCCAATAGGATTTCAATAAAAACTCATTTCTGATAAATTCAGAAACGCTGATCCAGATTGTTGCCAATAAAACAGGCAGACTGGTTTTCTTTAAATATTTCATAGGCTAAAATTTATACATGGGTAAAGGCTTTAATGGGTGTTTATACAAATTGACCATGAAAAGCCTAAGCAAGTTAACATGAAATCCTTTGTTGGGGAAAGTTTTTCTGAGCATCCTGATATCTTTCTTTTTCCGTCCAAAGTGAATCAAACCCAGAGATAGATCCACCAGATCCGATTGACGGAATATCTCGGCCAATTCCGAAGTCTTTGTCCTTGTCAGTTTATGGTGCTCATATATAATGGTTGCAATCTCCCCGAGGGCGCCTGCATTTACCTGGTTGCCGGCAGCATATTTTTTGGCCAGATCAACGGAGGGTTGTAAATAATCAAAGGTCCTGTTTGTCCAGATGCCCAGGTCATGAAATGCTGCAGCAACCGATAATGTTTCAATATCAGGGGTTGATGTGACATACGGTACGGCAAAATTGTAAACCCTGTACACATGGTTGCGGTATTGCTCAAAATCATTCCCCAGCTCGTGTTTGTAGGAATTTAAAATACGGTCGATGATGTTATTTTGAGAAATAAGATCCATTCGTGGCGCGATTATTTAGGTTGCTGATTTTTTCCCCGACTGCTCTGTTTGTTCCAGCCATTTTTTACGGGAATCAACATTTGAACTCTTGATGGGGCCCAGAAGTGTAACTTGAACCGGTTTCACGCCGCAGAACTCCAGTGTTGATTTTTTTAACTGGTTCACGCTTGGCTTCCCGAACATCAACCGGTAATACCATCCGGGCTGATCGAGGGTGGTAATGATGTGCGCGGTTTTTCCAATCAGCAATTTGTCCCACCATACCGAGTTTTCCCGGTATTGAAAGGCAAAACCTGGTAAAAACAGCCGGTCAATGAACCCTTTGGTGATCGCTGGTAATCCACCCCACCAAACAGGGTGTATCCAAACCAGGTGGTCGGCCCATTTTATTTTTTCCCAGGCTTCGAGCAATCCAGGTTCTAATTCCGTTCTCTTCTGATAGCCCTGCTGCAAATTGGGATTAAACTGCAATTCGGCAATTACTATTTCTTTGACTTCGGCACCGGCGCTTAATGCACCCTTTTTATAGGCATCTGCCAGGGCAAAGTTGAAGCTCTCTTTGTTCGGGTGACCGTTGATGATTAGAATTTTTTTCATGGTTAAAACTGTATTTTGTAGACAAAGTTGGGATAAAATCCGATTTGATACAAGGTATTTATTTGCTTTGTTGCCGTGTTATATTGCTGGGCAAATACATTTTGATGCCCGGTTACATTCTGGATGTCGATATAAAAGGTTTGTGAGAGCCTGATTTTTTTACTGTTGTAGGTAAATCCTGCCTTGATGTCAAGCCGGTAGAAATCAGGATACCGCTCTGAAAAAGCAAATGCATCCCCCTCGGTTACCTGTTGTCCGGCAGCCCGGGAGGCCTCGAGATCAATCGGGGTGTAATATCTTCCCCCGGCATGGGAAAACTTCAGGTCAACGGAAATTAAATTCCTGCGGTCTTTCCCGACTTTGAACTCTTTTCCCCCAAGAATGTTGTAAACATAATTTCCATTGAAGGCGGTATTTCGCTCGATCCCGTCGCTCCCTTTGTATTTTGCTTCATACAACGAGCCGGTGAGCAAAGCATAATATCCCCTGGAAAAGAATTTCTCCACAGTCAGTTCGATACCATAGTTGGTGCCGGTTCCCTTGTTTGCAAGGTTGCCCATTTCAGTTGGGGCATAGGAGGATCCCTCGTTCAGCATTGAAAAGCTGTTCAGGCTCTGCGATACGGGCACGTTGTAAAGCATCTGGTAATAAACTTCGGTTTTTATCCGCCAGTCCTTTATGGGTCGTATTTCGTAGGAGCCTACAAAATGCAGACTGTTTGTAAAACCCAGTTCGAGATTTGATTCATCATAGGTGTTGTTTGGGAGGAGCTCCCTGTAATAATAAACCGAAAGAGGCTGCATCTGGCTGTGATGGCCGAATCCAAAGCCGATGGTGTTTTTCTCGTTTACATGATATTTTAATCCGATCCGCGGTTCAAAAGAGATGGCATTGTTGAGGGTCAGAAACTGGCTACGGAGCCCCGCATCAAGGGTGAATTTTTCGCTGATGCGGTACTTCGTTTCCAGATAGACCGCCAGCAGGGAGGTGTTGCCCCTGAAATCCCAGAGATTTTTCCAACTTTCTGAATATTGACGGTCCTGCAACCGGAGATCAATCCTTAGGAAATCGCACTGAATTCCTGCCTTCACCATCAGGTGCGAATTTACCTTGTAATCAATGAAGGAGTTAACACCATAGCGGATTTCGATGTCTTTCGAATCCCGCACCCTCACCGGATCCAGCCCTTCCGGAATGGTATCGAGGGCAAATCCGTTTTCGGAATAGGTAATCCCCACCACACTGTTCCAGTAAATTTTTTTGCTGAGGCGGATAAAGTGTTTCAATCCGACCACGCCAATTTTACTCTTGGAATAGGAGTCCTGACCGGGATTCGCGTATATATCGGAAGAATCGATTTTTGTGTGTAAAAAGTCGATGTGGCTGGTTCCACCCATACCAAACAAGGTAAACCGGCCCAATTTGGTGTCTCCCGAGTTTATTTTAAAGGTGAGATCCTGGTAATAGGGTGTGGCGGCGGTTCCGATCGAGATCCCGAGATTTTGGGCAAGACCCGTGAAGGCGTAGCGGTAAGCGATAAGGTATGTAGCTTTCCCCTCTTTTTTAAACGGGCCTTCCGACATGGCTTCCAAACCGGTCAGCGCCCC
>DYQT01000311.1 GCA_020719165.1 Draconibacterium orientale
ATCTGCTTAAGTTGAATGGTCCATGGATAATATTTCAGGTAATTGTAAACAATCAGCTCAGGGTTGTATTTATCGATCAATTCCGACAACCCTCCCTGCCAGCTTTTTGTAACCTCCTTGTAAATTGATTCCTGCATAACCTCTAACCGCCCATCAATAAATACAGGTTGCGGGAGTGTCCAGGATAACCAGCCGCCAAAACCAATGCTATTCAAAATGCGTCCGTTGAGATTGTTCTCCAATAAAAAGGTGGCAACCAGGTTGGGTTGATGTGAAAGATTAACCCCCATTCCGGTTTTATTGAAGGAATTATTGGTAAGGTAATAGGCGTTGGTAATCAGGCGGGGAATGAGGGCCATGGGAAGTATGATCATGGCTGCATATAAAGCATTGCTCATGCTGCTTCGCCAAAACCTGATTTTTCCGGATAACTCAGATACCTGCTGGCTGACCAGAGGGAGTGCTATTATGACAAAAAGTGAAATATTCCGGATTGATGTAATCGCAAGAAAACCAAAGATTATCGGAAGAATTATTTCGTGAAGTTTTTGCTTGCGAAAGGTAAGGATAGTGGATACAGCAGAAATTACCAAAAGCATCATAAACAGGTAATCAGGAATTACAAATCGCTTTTGAGCATAAAACGGTATAAATTCCTGAATGTGCTGATTGTATATGTTATTTGAATCAAAGCGGGTCAATAATTCTATTGGAAGAATGAAGGCCTTTGCGCCGTATGGATTAATGAAACATGCTGCAATTGAAATAATCATCCATAGCAGAAGGGGTTTGTCAATTTTGCCATTTTTTACCAACAGGCTAATGAAATATACTGCAATGACAATAAGACCCAGGATAAAAAGTGCATGCATGTTGCACCAAATCAGCATGATGGCCGGCAACAGGAACAGCATGTTCTTCTGTCGCTCAAAATATTGATCCAAAATCAGCAAAGTGACGGTCAGAAAAAGGAATGTGAACATTTCAGGACGGGGTGCAATGCGTGGGTCGATGATCAGGAACCCCGCAAGCATTGCGATGGAGATAATGGATGTTGGAACTTCCCGTGCTCGATGACGCAAGAGTAAAAGTAGAAAAAGCAGTAAACTAAGAAACCAAAAAAAGATACTGATTCCGCGATAGCCTGAAAGATTGAATACCTTGAAAAGAATAACCTGAAATAACCAATGTAAATCAATGTAAGGGTGGCCAGATACCGTGTAAGTACTTTGGTCTGTTTCAGGAATGCTTTGATTTGCCAAAATCCATTCACCGTATTTCAGATGAAATCCAAGGTCAGGGTCGGAGAGTTGCCTGAGCGAAAGGATAAAAACAACTGCTGAGACAAGCACCAGCGGCCAAATCCAACTGCGGACAAGCATGGGAAAAACAATTGATTGATTTATGCGATACAATATCCTTGTTTTGCTGGAAAAACCAGCCTATTTTTGACGAATACTATAAACGCAACGATGATCCGGCCAATTGAACCGATCAATTTTTTGAAGCAGTCGACCCATTATCCGGTTATTGATGTCAGATCGCCCGGAGAGTTTTTCCAGGGCCACATTCCGGGAGCATGCAACATATCTCTCTTTGATGATGCTGAGCGGGCTGTTGTGGGTACTTTATATGTGCAGTCGGGCAGGGAATATGCCATATTGAAGGGATTGGACTTCTCTTTGCCAAAGACCGCGTGGTTCATCGATTCGCTGAAGCGGATATCGCCCTCCGGACGGATTTTGCTACATTGCTGGAGGGGCGGTTTGCGTAGCGCCTTGATGGCCGAATTATTCATCAGGGCCGGATTTGAGGTTGATGTGCTGACCGGGGGGTACAAAGCTTACCGCCATTTTATTCGTACAGAACTCGCCTTACCGGCCCGGATCATTGTGTTGGGTGGTTATACCGGTAGCGGAAAAACCATGTTGCTGAAGGCGATTGCCGCAAGGGGAGAGCAGGTTGTCGATTTGGAAGGGCTGGCTTGCCACAAAGGTTCTGTTTTCGGAGCAATGGGTCAACCAGAGCAACCAACCAATGAACAGTTTGAAAATAATTTATATGCCAGATGGTCGGAGCTGGATTTCTCGAAAACTGTGTGGATGGAGGATGAAAGCCGCATGATAGGCCGGATTACGCTGCCCGAGCCGATTGTGAACCATCTTAAAGCCAGTCCGTTGGTGAAGATTGAGATTGAGGATGCCAATATCCGGATCGAACGGCTGGTACATGAGTATTCGCGTTTCGACAAAAAACTGCTTGCTGATGCTGTCATGCGCATAAGTGAACGGTTGGGTGGTACAAGAACCAAAGAAGCCATTTCTGCCCTTGAAAAAAACCGCTTTCATGAGGTTGCTGCCATTGTTTTGTCCTATTATGACAAAGCCTATTTACATTCCATGGAACAAAGAGCGCCTCATCTACAGCATAAAATTCAGATCAGCGGGATGGATTATGACCTTGATGCCTCCCGGATTATTCAATTTGCCTCTAAATGCACACTACATGGAAATGATATACCTTGATTATAACGCAACAACCCCGCTGGAACCACTGGTGATCGAAGCCATTCGGCCATACCTTGAGCAACATTTCGGGAATCCGTCAAGCATGCACAGTTTTGGAATTCAGGCGAAAATTGCCATCGAAAAAGCGCGTTTGCAGTTAGCTTCACTCCTGAATTGCCACAGTGATGAGATTGTTTTTACAAGCGGAGGTACTGAATCCAATAATTTCGCACTCAAAGGCGCTGCCTTTGCAAACAGGGGAAAAGGAAACCATATTATAACTTCTGCCATTGAACATCCGGCTGTAACAGAGGTTTGTCGTTATCTTGAAAATAACGGATACAGAATCACATGGTTACCAGTTGATGATACAGGTATTGTTAACCCGGCAGATGTAGAAAGTGCCATCACTCCGCAAACAATATTGATCAGCGTCATGCATGCCAACAACGAAACAGGCTCAATACAGCCGCTCAGCGAAATAGGGAACATTGCCCGTGCTCACGGGGTTCTGTTTCATACAGATGCA
>DYQT01000312.1 GCA_020719165.1 Draconibacterium orientale
TTATGGCATGATACAGGAAAGCGGAATGCATGGCTTCGCGTAACTCATCGTTACCTCGGAAGGAAAATGAAAGGTTACTTATTCCACCGCTTATCCTTGCATACGGAAGATTTTTTTTGATCCATTTTATGGTTTCAATAAAATCAACGGCGTAATTATTATGTTCTTCAATGCCTGTGGCAATAGCCAGGATATTCGGATCGAAAATAATATCTTCGGGTGGTACCCCGATTTCGTCAACAAGAATGTGATACGCGCGTGAGCAGATTTCTTTGCGACGTTCAAGTGTACTGGCTTGCCCATCTTCGTCAAAAGCCATTACAACCATAGCGGCACCGTAATTCCTGATTTTACGGGCATGTTCCCTGAAAGCATCTTCGCCTTCCTTCATGCTGATGGAATTCACAATGGCTTTGCCCTGTAGGCATTTCAGACCGGCTTCTATCACTTCCCATTTCGAGGAGTCAATCATGATAGGCACCCGCGCAATTTCAGGCTCAGCCATCAGAAGGTGAAGATAACGGGTCATTTCACGCTTTGCATCCAGCAAGGCATCGTCCATATTTATATCCAGCACCTGAGCGCCTGAATCTACCTGCTGACGGGCAACGGAAAGGGCTTCATCGTATTTTTCCTCACGGATCAGCCGGGCAAATTTCTTTGATCCGGAAACATTGGTACGTTCACCGATATTAATAAAATTGCTGTTTTCGAAAACCATCAACGGCTCAAGTCCGCTCAGCCGTAAATGTTTTTCAATTACCGGGATATGCCGTGGTATAGATTGTTCGGCAATTTTGCATAATTCCCTGATATGTTCAGGCGTGGTGCCGCAGCATCCGCCGATAATATTTACTGATTTATTAGTAAGAATAGGCTGAATATGATGAGCCATCTGTAACGGTGATTCATCGTATTCCCCGAATTGGTTTGGTAAGCCGGCGTTGGGATAAGCGCTGACATAGAATGGCGCTTTCCGCGAAAGCTCTTCAATAAAAGGATTGAGCTGCTCAGCTCCCAGCGAACAATTAAATCCAACGCTCAGCAAATCAATATGTGAAACTGAATTCAGGAAAGCTTCGGTAGTTTGTCCCGACAGGGTTCTGCCACTTAAATCGGTTATAGTTCCTGAAACCATTACTGGAAGACGCAGATTTCGTTCAGCCAGCACTTCATTTATGGCATATAAAGCAGCCTTGGCGTTCAGCGTATCGAAAATAGTTTCGACCAATAACAAATCAACGCCACCATCAATTAATCCACGAACTTGTTCAATATACGATTCCTTAAGCTGATCATAACTTACCGCGCGAAATCCCGGATCGTTTACATCGGGCGACATGCTGGCTGTTTTGCTTGTAGGTCCTACAGCCCCTGCGACAAAGCGTGGTTTTTTGGGGTTCAGGGCAGTGAATTTCTCGGCTTCGACAACTGCAATCCTGGCTGAAGCCACATTCATTTCATATACAATCGGTTCCAACTGGTAGTCAGCCATCGAAACCGATGTAGCATTAAACGTATTGGTTTCGATAATATCAGCTCCGGCTTCAAGATAAGCCTGGTGAATTTCACTTATAACATTGGGCTTGGTTAGCGAAAGTAAATCGTTACACCCTTTCAAATCAATAGGATGGGTTGCAAACCGTGTTCCCCTGTAGTCTGCATCTTTAAGTTTATAACGCTGAATCATGGTACCCATGGCGCCATCAAGCACTAAAACGCGATTTTCTAAAACTTTATATATTGTCTCCTTTTCAATCATGTCTTCATATGTTTTTCAGCACTGCTTACTTAAACAAAGCAGCCGTACAGAAGTTTTTATCTCAACACATTCAGTTTTTCCGGAAAGCCGGAACAGGAGTGTGTTTTTATTATAAGCTCCCGATAACAACCGGGATCAGGTATTGGCACCTTACGCACCGGGTGGCGTTGGTTGCCAGAGGTTCACTGAGCCTGTTCTCTCCCCTCTTCTTTATAACTCAAACCTCCTTAGTGTGAAAGGAATATTTGAATTGCAAAGATAATCGAATTTATTGATATGTAAATATATGCTATTCCAAATCTTTGACGGGATTGTTAAAACAATCAGATTCATTTTGAGTTATATATAAATCCTTTTAGAAATAAAATGTACCTTTGCACTCCTAAAAAATCAGAAAATAAATGGAAGATCTTACTGTTAATGATACTATGAAATATAAAGTCCGGGATATCGCACTGGCTGAATGGGGCCGTAAAGAAATCGAAATTGCCGAGAAAGAAATGCCCGGCCTGATGAGCATCCGTAATAAATATGCTGCCGAAAAACCACTAAAAGGCGCCAGGATCACTGGCTCCCTGCACATGACCATTCAAACTGCTGTTTTAATTGAAACTTTGGTTGAACTGGGTGCAGATGTACGCTGGGCAAGCTGTAATATTTTTTCAACGCAAGACCATGCTGCTGCTGCTATTGCTGCTGCAGGTGTTCCTGTTTTTGCCTGGAAAGGTGAAAGCCTCGACGAATACTGGTGGTGTACCAACCAGGCACTGACGTTTGAAGGCGGAAAAGGCCCGAACCTGATTGTTGATGATGGTGGCGATGCTACCTTATTGATTCACAAAGGATTTGCTGCTGAGAACGATCCTAAATTACTTGAAGCTAAAGGCGAAAATGCTGAAGAGCAGGTTATCATGAATCTGTTGCGTGAAACCTATGTTGAAAATCCTACCAAATGGCATGGCGTTGTTGCAGACTGGAAAGGTGTTTCGGAAGAAACCACAACCGGCGTTCACCGTTTGTACCAGATGATGGAAAAAGGCGAACTGCTAATTCCGGCCATCAATGTGAATGATTCAGTTACCAAATCGAAATTCGATAACCTTTACGGTTGCCGCGAATCGCTGGCCGATGGTATAAAACGTGCTACTGATGTTATGCTTGCAGGCAAAGTGGTTGTAGTTTGCGGATATGGTGATGTTGGAAAAGGCAGTGCCAAATCAATGCGCGCTTATAGTACCCGTGTAATCGTTACTGAAATTGACC
>DYQT01000007.1 GCA_020719165.1 Draconibacterium orientale
GATGAGTCTACGACTCATTCAGCTTTACTGGTACAATAGTGATCAAACAATAAATCAATACATATTCTCCCCCACACAATAATCCACCATAATAATTCAGAAATACAATTAGTGCGTTTTTATCCCGGTTTAATAAAGGGTAAGAAATTGTATAATTTATTCCATCTTTATATGAACTATCAGAAATCGAATTGATATGTACAGTTTTGTCACTAATAATCAGCCCGCCATAATTTAGAATACTTCCAAAAGAATCTTTTATTATTTTTGTGCTGTTAATTCATTAACAATACAAATTAGTACTATGATAACACTTGGATCTCAGGGCAAAAACACATTTCTGGAAGACGTGAATGCTAAAAGCGGCGCCAATGTGCTTGAATGTTATCAATGCGGCAAGTGTGTGAGCACCTGTCCGGTGTCGCAATACATGGATTTTCCTCCCCGTGAGATCATGCAGATGATCAAGCTGGGGCTGCGGAATGAGTGTTACATGGCCAATTCCCACTGGTTTTGCCTCACCTGCTCGGCTTGTTCGGGCCGTTGTCCCCGCGAAATAGATATCCCGGCTGTAATGGAAGCAGTTCGTCACCTGGCCATTGATGAAAATTACATCAATGATTCGAAGAAGGTGAAGGAGATTCGGAAGTTCCATGAGATATTCCTTGACATGATCAAACGCTACGGGCGCAACTATGAACTTCGCATGATGGCCGAATTCAACATACGCACC
Organism: Draconibacterium orientale; assembly: GCA_020719165.1. GTDB lineage: Bacteria > Bacteroidota > Bacteroidia > Bacteroidales > FEN-979 > CAIVAT01. Next base: position 734 of record DYQT01000007.1, read on the forward strand.
CGGAACCTCTTTAAAGACATGCATCTTGCTCCGAAAGCCCTTCTCAAGGGGAAAATTCCCCTGGGGGTTAAACCACTCAAGAGCGCCAAGGCGATCAAGCGCATGTTCGCAATTGCCGATAAACTGGAAAAGAATAAATAATCTGACCGACGATGAAGAAACTGACCTATTTCCCGGGTTGTTCTGCACATGGTACCAGTGAGGAATTTGACAGTACCCTCAAATTGGTACTCAAAACCCTGGATGTGGAACTGGAAGACATTCCCGACTGGAATTGTTGTGGTGCCACCTCCGCCCATGTGATGACCGAGAACCTTGCCTATGCGCTTCCGATGCGCAACCTGGTGTTAGCCGAAAAACTGGAAAACACCACCATGGGCATCGCCTGTGCCTCATGCTATCAGCGCATGAAGGTTACCAAGGTGCATATGGACGAAAACCCGGAGTTGGCCAAACGGATCAATTCTACCGTTGTGGAAGAAGGAACCTACCAGGGAACCGTTGATGTGAAATCGATGCTGCAATATGCATACGAGGATATCGGACTTGAAACCATCAAAAGCAAAGTAACCAAGCCTCTTACCGGGTTAAAGGTTGCCTGTTACTATGGTTGTTTGCTCACCCGGCCGAAAAATATAACCAAATTTGATTCCCCGGAGTACCCGGTTTCCATGGATCAGATTTGTGAAGCATTGGGTGCCACTGCCACCGAGTTCGATTACAAAACCGAATGTTGCGGCGCCTCCTTCTCCATCTCTAACACACAGGTTGTGGAAAACCTGAGCGGACAGATCCTGGCGATGGCCAAAGAGAGCGGCGCACATGCCATTGTGGTGGCGTGTCCGTTGTGTCAATCGAACCTCGACATGCGGCAGCCCGATATTGAAAAGTTGCAGGGTGTCAAATACGATATCCCCATCTTTTATTTTACGCAACTCATGGCGCTTGCCTTCGGATATCCGATCGACCAGTTGAAATTCCCAAAACACATCGTTCCTGTTGAAGGCGCATTGGCCAACATCGGGAAAGTTGCACCCGTGCCTGAGAAAGTTAAAAAACCCATCAAAGCTGTTGAAGCAGAAAGCGAGGATAAATAGTGGCCAGAGTAGGAGTTTTCGTTTGTTTTTGCGGCGCCAACATTGCCGACTATGTAGATGTTCCCCAGGTTGTTGAGGAGGTTAAACGCATCAAGGAGGTCAAGTTTGCTACCGAATACAAGTATATGTGTTCCGATCCGGGGCAGGGGATGATCCGCGATGCCATTGTGCAGTATAAACTTACCTCCATCGTGGTGGCAGCCTGTTCGCCACGCATGCATGAGAAGACCTTCAGGAAAGCACTTTCCGATGCAGGGATGAATCCCTATCTGCTCGAGGTTGCCAACATCCGGGAACATTCATCCTGGGTGCATCAGAAGGATAAAAAAGCTGCCACCAACAAGGCGATGGATCTTTGCCGTATGGCCGTCGCTAAATCCATTGCCAATGAGCAGTTGCATGAAATTTCGGTACCGGTAACCAAGCGTGCGCTGGTGATCGGTGGCGGGATTGCCGGCATTCAGGCGGCCCTCGACATTGCCGATGCCCGTATCCCGGTGGTATTGGTTGAAAAAAGCCCCTCTATCGGTGGGAAAATGGCCCAGCTCGATGAAACCTTTCCCACCCTCGACTGCGCCCAGTGTATTCTCACACCCAAGATGGTGGATGTAGCCTCCCATCCCTACATTGAACTTATTCCTTACGCAGAAGTTCTTGAATTGCAGGGATTTGTGGGAAATTATAAGGTCAAGATCAAAAAGAAGGCTTCGTATGTAAATTTCAAAACCTGCACCGGTTGTGGCGCCTGCTGGCAAAAATGCCCTGTAAAGGTTCCCAATGAGTACAACATGGGCATCGACAAGCGGAAGGCGATCTATACGCCGTTCCCTCAGGCGGTTCCCAACAAGCCGGTTATCGATGCCGAACATTGTACCATGCTGCTGAAGGGTAAGTGCGGAATTTGTGCCAAAGTTTGTTTGCCGGGTGCGATTGACTACAAAATGCAGGATGAGATCATCGAACGCGAAATCGGAGCAGTGGTAGTAGCAACAGGATATGACATGTGGGATCCCACACCTTATGAAGAATATGGTGTAGGCCGGTTCAAAGACATCATCACCTCGTTGGAATTCGAACGGATGGTATCGGCCAACGGCCCCACCAATGGAGTGCCTGCCCGCCCTTCCGACGGCAAAGTGCCTAAAAATGTTGTGTTCATTAAGTGTGTTGGCTCCCGCGATGAAGCCAAGGGCATTGAATACTGCTCCAAGATTTGCTGCATGTACACCACCAAGCATACCATTTTGCTTCATCATAAAGTTCACGATTCCCATGCTTATGTTTTTTACATGGATATCAGGGCGGCAGGAAAAGGGTATGAAGAATTTGTAAAGAAAGCCCAGGTTGACACAGGCACAACATACCTTCGAGGCCGTGTTTCAAAAATTTACAAAAAGGGCGATAAGCTGATGGTTCGCGGCGAGGATGCCCAGATTGGCCAGGTGGTTGAGGTAGAGGCAGACCTTGTGGTACTTGCAACGGCGGTAAGCGCTCCGAAAGACAATCCGGAACTTGCACGCTTGCTTGGAATCTCCTACGATAAATATGGCTACCTCTCCGAAGCGCACCCCAAACTTCGGCCGGTAGAGACAGCCAAGGCCGGAATTTTCCTGGCAGGTTGTACCCAGGCGCCCAAAGATATTCCTGAGACAGTTTCGCAGGCGTCGGCATGTGCTGCCAAAGTTTGCGGGCTCTTTGCCGGAGACACCATGAAGAAGGACCCGATGGTTTCCACCATCAACAATGAGTATTGCTCAGGCTGCCAGAATTGCGTGAACGTTTGTCCTTACGGTGCAATCGTCACAGAAAATGTTCCAATGGGTCACGGTTCAAAAGAGCTGCGTACCGTTGCCAAAATCAACGAGGGTGTTTGTCAGGGTTGTGGCTCCTGCGTAGCGATTTGCCGCAGCATGGCCATCAATCTTGCCGGCTTTACAGATCCTCAAATCATTAACGAGATAGTTTCAATCTAATGGAAACAGAAGTAAAAGATCAACTTGTAAGCATTGAAAAACCCGAACTTATTGCGCCTCCCAACTGGGAGCCGGTGATCATGGGCATTCTTTGCAACTGGTGTTCCTATGCCGGATCCGACCTCACGGGAACTTCCCGGATTCAGTATCCGCCCAACATCCGCATCATCCGCGTGCCGTGTTCATCGCGGGTTGATCCGTGGTTTCTGATTAAATCATTGCAAACCACGGCCGATGGCGTGCTTGTTTCAGGATGTCATCCGGGCGACTGCCATTACATCAGCGGGAATTATTTTGCACGCCGCCGCTTCCTGGTTACCAAGAAGTTGTTGAATTTTGTGGGATTTCATGAAAACAGGATACAATTCTCCTGGGTTTCGGCTGCGGAAGGCCCCAAATTTGCCAAGGTGGTAAACAAAGTGACCGAAGACATCAAGAAACTCGGTCCGCTTCATTTGTATAAAAAAGAAAATTTCGAGAAGAAATGAACTATACGAAACAGATCCAGGACATCGCGGCAAAGTTGTTTGCTGAAGGAAAGATCGATGTTTTCGTTGGTTACCGTGTGAACGGTTTCGACGACAACCAGGTTCCTGTGCTGATAACTGATCCGCAGGATGTATCCAAACTGGTGTTCACCAACAAATCGGTTTTTAACCTTGTGAATTACCTCAAGAGCGATCATACCCGCAGAAAGCGTGTAGGGCTTGTCGTTAAAGGATGTGACAGCAGGTCATTGAACCTGATGCTGACCGAAAACCAGGTGAAGCGCGAAAACCTCTATGTGGTAGGTATTTGCTGTGAAGGAGTGGTGGATGATGCCGGAAAAAAGATGCAGAATTGCGTTGAGTGTGTGGTTCCCGATGCGGTTGTGAGTGATGAGTTGCTGGGTACGCCGTCGGCCATTGTACCAAAGCCCTATGTGACGAACTCGGATATCGCCGCTCTTGCATTAAAACCGTTGACAGAGCGTGCTGCCTATTTCGAAGAGGTGTTCGAAAGCTGTATCCGCTGCAATGCATGCCGTCATTCCTGTCCGTTGTGTTATTGCGCCAAATGCTGCATCGATCAGGAAACAGCTACCCTTTACAACGGGGCCAATACCACTTCAGGCGCTTTTCATGCGTTGATGACCTGGTCTCTGCATCTGGCAGGCCGCTGTGTCGATTGCCGCAACTGCGAGAAAGCCTGTCCGAGCCACCTGCCGTTGCATTTGCTTCACAAGCAGAATGAAAGTGTTATTTATGAGAACTTCCAGGAACACCTGGCCGGCGTTATCCCCGAAGACAGGGGTGCCTTCTACAAATACAGTTTGAAAGATCCTGATGATTTTATCATGTAATCCGAATTGAACCATATGAGCGTTGAAACATTTGTTACCGATAAAGCAGGCTTGCAAAAATTCTATGAGGCCATCATTACCCGTCATGAAACCTATGCCCCGGTAGAGAAATTCGGCAAATTTGATTTTAAGCGGGTTGCCCTTCTTTCGGAATGCGATCCAGAATCGCCTATCTCGAAAACCCAGAGTATCAAACCCCTGTTTTTCCCACGATCAGCTAAAATTATGAAATATGTCGCCACCAGCGCCGGAACGGAAGTTTCTGAGGTGGATGACGATCCCCTGGCAGGCAAGCGGGTTATCCTGGGTGCGAAACATTGTGATGCTCGGGCATTGCAGGTTCTTGACAAGGTTTACAATTGGGATTACATCGACACCGATTATCAGAAGCGCCGCGAAAATACCGTAATCGTATCTAAGCGTTGCGACAAGGCAGATACCCATTGCTTTTGCACCTCCCTCGATTATGATTTGGAAAACCTTGATGCCATGGATGTACTGATCGTGAATGGCCCGGACGGAAAGATTTATATAAAGTCAAAAACCCCGAAAGGCGACGAACTCCTGCGAACCGATGTCACGCGTCACGTGTCACGCATCACGGAAGAAGTCTCGGACCCCGATCTGAAAAAGCAATACGAAGCCTTTGCCGGTTCTTTCCGCCTTAAAATGAACTACAAGGAGGTAAATGAGAAACTTTCAAAGATTTTCGACACCCCTCAGTTTGAAAATGTTTCGGGCAATTGTGTGAGTTGTAATACCTGTGCCTTTGTTTGTCCGACCTGCCATTGTTTTAAAATTTCCGATGAAAAGGTGAAAGATACAGGATTGCGTTACAAGAGCTATGACTCCTGCAACAACGGGTACTTCACCCTCATGGCCGGCGGTCACAATCCCCGTCCGGTAAAGTACCGTCGCTGGCGACAACGCGCGATGCATAAATTTGTTTACTACAAAGAGCGTTTTGGCGAAAATCTTTGCGTGGGATGTGGCAAATGTACCATCTCCTGCCCGGTGAATATCAGCATTTTTGAGGTGGTTAATCAGGTGGCTGGTGGGGAATAATGTGCTGATGTGCTGATGTGCTGATGTGCTGATGTGCTGATGTGCTGATGTGCTAATGTAAAATGATTCAATAATTTAATAATTTCCAGATGGAACAGCTTTTAGTACCGATGATATGCAAGGTTGACAAAGTCATCGAGGAAACACCCGATATTCGTACCTACCGCCTGAAATTCAGGGAGGAGGGCCTGATGGAAAAATTCACCTATCTGCCCGGCCAGTTTGTTGAATTTTCCCTGCTTGGTTCCGGTGAATGTACTTTTTGCATAGCATCCTCGGCTACGCGGAAAGGTTATTTTGACTGCTCAATCAAAAAAGCCGGAGTTGTTACTGCCGATATTCACATGAGTCTTGAAGAGGGAGATGAGGTGGGAATCCGTGGACCTTTCGGAAACTGGTTCCCATTGGAAGAGATCAAGGGAAAAAACCTGTTGTTTGTCGGCGGGGGAATCGGGCTGGCGCCATTGCGTTCGCTGATTCAGTATTGTATTGATAACCGCAACGATTACAAGGACTTTACCATTCTTTATGGCGCACGCACCAGTGCCGACATGTGTTATAAAGAGGAGATTAAAGAGTGGCAGGATGATAAAAGTCTGAAGATTGTGCTCACCATTGATAAGCCTGAAGAGGCGTGGACAACGAATGTGGGTGTTGTTCCCAAAATTCTCGAAGAGGTAGTTAAACCCGTGATTGAAAATACCAAAGTAATCACCTGCGGGCCTCCTATCATGATCAAGTACACCATTCAATCGTTGCTGAAACTGGGCTTTGCCGACAAGGACATTATTACCACCCTGGAGATGAAGATGCAGTGCGGTCTTGGAAAATGCGGGCGTTGCAACATCGGGTCGACCTATGTGTGCAAGGATGGACCGGTGTTTACCAATGAGCAGTTGAAGAATTTGCCTGACGAGTTTTAAAATAATATCACTATGTAACGCTGTGTTTTCTCTGTGGCTAATGTGATGCAATAGTTTTACACAGAGGGCACAGAGGACCACAGAGGACCACAGAGATTATTTTCTATACCTTTTAATGCCGTTTTTTAGCAGGGTTACGTTGAAGTTGATCAGTAGACCGATGTTTTTATGTGCAAATTTCATGTAGGTCAATATCTGGGCTTCATGAACCGGGTGAAATGCATCGACGGTTTTTAATTCAATAATCACCCTGTTTTCGACAAGGATGTCCATCCGGTAACCATACTCCAGGCTGATTTCCTTGTAAACCACAGCCACTGGTTTCTGTCTTATAACCTCCAGGCCGGCATTTTGCAATTCGTAAGCAAGACATTCTTCGTAGGCCGATTCCAATAGTCCGGGCCCCAGATGTTTGTGCACCTCTATTGCACAGCCAATAATTTTTTCAGTAATCTGGTTGATTTCCATAATGTTTTAGTTTTTCTCTGTGTAACTCTGTGTTTCTCTGTCTAACTTTGAGATCTATTTATTTCATAGAGAACACAGAGAACCCGGAGAACCACAGAGAACCACAGAGGATTTTATTGATGTTAATAATCCATTTAAGTATAAAATGTATTTGTATTTATTGCTTAATCGGAAAAACAGGAAAAGGTAATACATGATTGGCGTAAAAACTTATATTATTCGAAAATGATCCCTTACAATTATAGAAATCTATCCATCATATTCGTTGAAGAGAAGGAAGAACATGTTCGCACTCTTAATATTGGTATAGATGAAACTCAAATTTTTTCTTCAGGTCCTCTTACTTTTTATTTGTCAGATTGCCTTCAACCAGAAAAATACAAAGCTTACAACCAAAGACAACACATTGGTTGTAAACAGGGATTCAACAATTTTAACGATGAAATCCCAGTCAATATAGAACGTTGCCGGGGTAACGGAGTGGGGAATTGATGTTGATTATGGTGGTGTGGCAAACACGGGAAAAGCTGGATCAACATCGACCTCCATCTTGCCTTCCGTTCGCCGGAGTATTGCGACCAGATCGACGGGATAATATTATTGTTTAACGATAAAAGTATCATCGTCTATTGAAAGACCAAAAAAAGAAAAGAGCGTTAAAGGGCAATTACTTCTTCCCAAACGCTTTGAACAATTGTCCGAAAAGATTCATGGCATCAGTCACAACCTGTTCGTTTTCCACGGGAATTTTCAGGTACGTTTTGCCCGAGGCAGGGTCCCTGGCGACGAGGGATGAAACCAGTTTTTGGGTGGCTTCGGGCGAAGAAAAAGTTTTGGCTAAACCGCTTAAAAAGCCCAGGCCACCTGCAATGAGCGCGGCAGGGTCAGGCGTTTCCATGGTTACAGGCGGTTGAGATGTGGTATCAACCGGTTCTGAAGCCTGAGCATCGTCATCGCCGGGAAAATCACCAATAGCCCCATCCTGTTTCTCATCCGGTTTTTCCACCATGGGATCTTTGCGCTGCAACTCTTCTGTTTCGGCTTCAATATCCGAAGGAAAAGGAATGTCAGCTGTAACATCAGGGGTGGAAGGCGCCGTAATAACTTCAACGGTCTTCATGAATTCATTGAATTTTCCTTCACCCATGAATATAGAATCTTCGCCATCGTTGAGAATGCCGTCGAACAGCGAACTTTTAAAATTGAGCACTCCGATCATACGGTGTTCGATGGTACCGGTGGAGACGAAATTAATAACAGAAACCTTGTTTTTCTGACCGTAACGATGCACCCGTCCGATGCGTTGTTCCAACACTGCCGGGTTCCACGGAATGTCGAGATTGATAATCATGGAGGCCGATTGAAGATTTAGTCCGGTACTGCCGGCATCAGTAGAGAGAAACACCCTGCAGGATTGGTCGTTGTTAAAATGATCGAACAACTCTTTCCGTTTACGGCTGGGCACACCTCCATGCAGGTAGCGGTAACCGATGGCTAATTCGTCCAGTTGGCGGGCAACCAGCCTGGTCATTCGTTCCCATTGGCTGAAAATGACAATTTTTTCGTTATTTCCGTCCATATACTCTTCGAGGATATTCATCAACTCCCCTATTTTGGTATCATGCCTTGTTTGCTGGTCAATAATATAGGTGCTGTCGCAAACCATACGCATAAGATTGAGGTTGATCAGCAGCCGCTGACGATCCTGCTCATTCAGAAACCCAAATCTTTTCCATTTATCAGCAATTCTTGCAACAACATTGCCAAATTCTTCATGCATCTCCATTTGCTGCCCGGTCATGGAGACAAAGAGGTTTTTATCCATTCTTTCCGGCAGTTCCGACATCACCTCTTTTTTGGAGCGGCGGATCATAATGTCTGAAAGTTTCTGGTTTATTTCGTGCAGATGGTTATACCCGATCACACGACCTGTTTCGTTTTTTACCTGAAAGTAGTCGAGAAACTGGTAATATGGACCGAGTTTGAAAGGATCCACGAACTGAACGATGGAATAGAGTTCCTCTAATTTATTCTCGAGAGGTGTTCCGGTTAGTACCAGTGCGAATGGGGAACGAATTTTTTTAACGCTCTGTGCTATTTTTGTTTTCCAGTTTTTGATCCGCTGGGCTTCATCAAGGATGACCATGTCGAATTCAACCTGATTGATGGAATCGAGGTCGTGGCTTAATGTGTGGTACGACACAATTTTATAAAATGCGCCTGATTCATATTGGCCCCGGCGGATATGCGGAAACCCTTCTATCACCTGCACTGTTGCTGAGGTGAAGCGTTGGATTTCAGATTGCCACTGATATTTCAGGGAGGTAGGGCACACAATCAGCACACTGGCGATCCCATGTTCCTCTTTCATTAATTCAGCAACGCCGATAGCCTGGATTGTTTTTCCCAGCCCCATTTCATCACAGATCATGCTACGGCCGGCTTTAGCCGCAAAAAGAACCCCTTTTTGCTGGTATGGAAACAGCTTGGTAGTGAGAATTCCATCCAGCTCTTCTCCTGTAGGATACCGTTCATTGATCCATTTCAGCCGGTGCTGTTTTTCCCGTTTTTCCAGGATGAACGTCAAAGCATCCTCATAGCATCGGAAATCGGGATCGATGGCGCTTGCCCTCATCCTGAATTGTTCAAAGTTTGCAAAGCCAAAAGGGGTTAACGTTAACTCTTTGTCAAAATACTCCCAGGCAATGTTTTTGAATTTTACCGCAGAATCGGACCCGATACGAAGTTTCACTTTACGTTCCTTACTGTATTGCAGATAAACCGAAGAATAGGGCGGAGTAAATCCTTTTTGCATCAGTGCAGCAAGCCGGGGGGTAGCCTGAATTTTCAGAATCACCGCCTCGATATGTTTACACGTGCCCAGATGGTTGGTTTTAAAATCGAGACAGGTACAGAAATTCATCACCTGTTCATTGTTCCTGATGGCTACCTTGTATGTGTTTTTTGTTTCGGGGTTGTAAACGGAATAATCGCTGAACACCGGGTGACCGTCGAGTTTTTTAATGCCGAAACTTTTACCGGTCACAAATTGCTTCCGAAGGGCAACCTGCCATGCTTCGAGCGACAAATCGGTTGGTTTATGATGATAAGGAACGGTTTCGGGTTTCTTTTCGGGTTTCTTTTTACCGGCAGGTTTGTTTTTCTTTAGTTGCATGATGGTGGCATTATTTGGTTAATTGCATGGATGGTGAGCCTTGTTTTTGGGCAAATTTAGAAAATTATTGATAGCCATCAGCTACCGACCTGGCGGGAGAAGTCAAAACGAGATTGCCTGTTTCGGGAAAACCGGGAAAATCCTCGGCGAATTCTTTCAGTAAACTGATCGTACCGTGAGATTAATCATAACAACAATTTACATTTGTCAGGGTGAAAACAAAAAGGCTTTTATGTATATTTACCGGTTGGGGAACTGCCTTAACGGTTATATATGATCAGATATTTGATGTTTAGACTGTTCGGAGTTTTAATCGCGATGTCATTGGCGGGTTCGATGCACGCACAACAATTCGGTTTGCCGGGAATTCACAATTTCAGTCGCTCAGAATATGGAGGGGGTACACAAAATTGGGCGGTTGCAAAATCGTCTAATGGCATGATGTATTTTGGAAATAATAACGGTTTGGTTGAGTATGATGGTATCCATTGGTCAGTTTACGGAGATCTTGAATTGGTGATACGATCGCTTTGTGCCGATGGTAAGCGTATGTATGTTGGTGCATTTAATAAATTTGGTTTTTATGAGGAGGATCCGAAAGGCATTTTAAAATACCACTCCCTTTTACCGTTGCTCAAGAATCACATCGCTGACTTTGACGAAATATGGCGCATTCATAAAACCAGCTTTGGTATTGTATTTCAGTCGTTTAAGGCTATTTTTATTTACAATAGAGGGGGAATTGAGATCGTTTATCCGCGATCCAGGTTTCACTTTTCCTACTATGTGAACGGAATATTATGGGTGTGTGATGATTCTCAGGGGTTGATGCAATACCGGGATGGTAAATTGCAAAGTATCCCAGACGGGTCGAAGTTTGCAGGGATGCCAATTTGGACGATACTGCCACTGAACGATGACCAGGTAATAGTTGGTACGGCAAAAAATGGAATGTTCAGGTATGATGGAGTTGAATTTACGCCGTGGGACAATCCGGTGAATGAAATGCTGAAAAAGTACCAGATTTTTTCTGGTGCACTCATCGATAAGAGGTATTTTGCATTTGGAACCATTCAGAACGGGCTGATCATTTCGGATTCAACCGGAGAGGTTGTATTTGAGTTGAACAAAGAGCGCGGACTATTAAACAATACAGTGCTGAGCATCGGACATGATCAGGAGGGCAATATATGGCTGGGACTGGATAATGGGATCTCGGTCGTACATATTAACTCACCCATCACTTTTTTTCAAAACTATTTTAATATAGGCTCCGGATATGCCTCCGCCAGGTTTGGTGAAAACCTCTACCTGGGAACCAACCAGGGACTTTTTTATATTCAATGGAAAGATTTTATCAATCCACGGAAGACGAAAGAAGATTTCCATTTGATTGATGGAACCGAAGGGCAGGTTTGGTGTTTGACAATTATCGACAACGCTCTTTTATGCGGACACAATTAAGGTGTTTTCCAGATTATCAATAAAACTGCCGTAAAAGTTTTGTCTGTTCCCGGTGGATGGAATATCATCAGACTGGAGGGGAGAAAAACCTTTTGCTGGTTGGCACCTATGCTGGTTTGACTGTTTTAGAAAAAAAAGGGGCTTTATGGGCGTTCAGGAATAACTTGTCGGGCTATGACCAGTCATCGCATTACATTGAACAGGATTCCAGCGGGTTTATCTGGATTAGCCATGGATACAGGGGGCTTTTTCGGATCAAGCCGGATGCGGATCTGCGGCGTGCAAGTGAGCTAAGGTTTTATAACAGAAAAAACGGATTGCCTTCTGATCATAGCAATACACTTTTTAAATTGAAATCCGGAATAGTGGTGGGAACGCGTGAAGGCATATTCAGATATAATGAAACTACCGACAGATTTGAACCTGATGTGCATTTTAATCAGCTTTTTCAAGGAACAAAGCATATTGCCTATTTGGCACAGGACAGCAGCAATAATATATGGTATTACAATAATCAGCAACCCGGTGTTTTGCGTTTTCAGGAGGATGGCACCTATACCAATATTTCTGCTCCGTTTGTTGCACTTTCGGGGATGGTCATACCTGCTTATGGACATATCAACGCATTGGATGACGGGAGCAGTATTATTGGTTTGGAAGGTGGCTTTGCACATTATGTTTCCGGGCAAATTAAGCAGTTCGGCTTTTTACCTATGTTGTATATCAGTAAAATACAATCAGGAGATACTGCCGAGGGGACATTCCGGTACAACAGCAGCCTGCGTCAAGAGATTATTCCCAGATTCGGGTATGACAACAACACGATTAACATCTCTTTTGCTGCAAGTCAATTTGCTGAGCAGGGAGTCTCCTTCCAGGTGAGACTTGTTGGATTTAATGAAGAATGGTCGGCATGGTCACCCAGGAATTCCAAAGAATATACCAATCTGTCGGAAGGAAAATACATCTTTCAACTGAAAGCCCGAACTGCTCAGGGAAAAATAACACCCATTCTGAATTATACGTTTTTAATTTTACCTCCCTGGTACAGAACTGTTTATGCCTGGATATTTTATTCAACATTTTTTGCTTGCCTGCTATCCGTCGGTTATCGGTTCTTCCTGAAAAGCATGGAGAAATCGCGTCGTATGGAGAAAGAGGCCCTTAAAGACCTTTACCGGCAGCGAGAGCAAAAACTGAAAGAGGAAGCCCTGTTTACCGAGAAGGAGGTTGTTAGTCTTAGAAATGAAAAACTGAACCTTGAAATGATCCATAAGGAAAAGGAGCTGGCCAACTCATCGATGATGATCATTCAAAAGAACGAAATCCTGCATAAAATTAAAAATGAACTTAACAAGATTAAGAATGCACTCGCTGATGAACAGCTGAAAAATGATCTTAATGCTACCATCAAACGGATTGGAAAAGAGATTGACAATGAAAAGCAATGGCAGGTTTTCAATACCCATGTGGAGCAGGTACATGAGGAGCTGTTTAGAAAACTGAAAACGCATTATCCCGACCTTACTCCCAGGGAACTCAGCCTATGCGCCTATCTCAGGATGAATATCTCCAGTAAGGAAATAGCAACGCTCATGAATATAAGTGCCCGTGGTGTTGAAATCAGTCGTTACCGGATACGAAAAAAACTCAGGTTGGACCGCGAGGCCAGCCTGGCAGAATTCATGATGAGCCTTTAATTTTTTTTTCCTTCAGGTACATCCCGGGATGTGGCTTTACCATCCTGCTATTCAGGAGATGCGTTACAAAACAACTGTTTTTCTTTACTTTACGCATACATGTATATGATATTCAGCGATATGAAATGCTGTTGATGTATTATTGATGTAGTAGTTAACACGGAGTTGCTGCATATTTGATGCACTACAAGATTGTTATTCGCTTGAACAGTAAGCTATTTTTGCTATGTCAAATCACACCATTCACCTTAAAAACAAACCAAAAATTATGAAAAAACAACTACTAATTTTATCCTTAAGCTTGTTGCTGTCGGCGTTTTCCTTTGGACAAACACTGAATTTACCCGTCGATTTTGAAAACACAACACCAAATTTTTATGCTTTAACAGATTTTGGGGGCAATGCTTCCGAAATTATTGTTGATCCAACAGACCCGACAAATCACGTAGCAAAAACCATTAAAACTGCCATGGCTGAACTATGGGCAGGTACAACTGTTGGAGGAACCGTTGGTTTTGCCACCCCGATTCCTTTTGCTCCCGGTTCAACACTCATGAGCGTAAGGGTATGGTCGCCAACGGCTGGCACGCCTATCAGACTTAAAGTTGAAGCTGCAAACGATCCAACGATCAGCGTTGAAACTGAAGCAGTCACCACGGTCGCTGCGACATGGGAAAACTTGATTTTCAACTTCAGCAATCAGGCTTCCGGAACCGCCGCCATTAACTTTGCCAACTCCTATAACAAAGCATCCATCTTCTTTAATTTCGGGACAACCGGTGCACAAGCAGGTGAGCAAACATATTACTGGGATGACATGGAGTTCTACGAAGGTCCTCCTGCCCCGGCTGTTGATTTGCCAGTCACTTTCGAAGATGTGACCCTGAATTACGGTTTGACCGATTTTGGGGGCAATGCTTCAGAAATCACCGTTGATCCAACAAATCCAGCCAATCATGTAGCAAAAACCGTGAAAACAAGCACGGCGGAACTTTGGGCGGGAACAACAGTTGGCGGAACCGCCGGATTTGCTACCCCAATTCCCTTTGTTGCGGGATCCACCAAAATGAGTGTAAGGGTTTGGTCACCAACTGCCGGTACTCCGATCCGCCTCAAAGTTGAAGCTTCGAACAATCCCACGATTAGTGTTGAAACCGAAGCCAACACGACGGTAGCCGCGGCATGGCAATTTTTAGTTTTTGACTTTAGCAATCAGGCCTCCGGCACGGCTCCGATTAACTTTGCCAATTCATACAATAAAGCATCTATATTTTTTAATTTCGGAACCACAGGGGCGCAGGCCGGCGAACAGACTTACTACTGGGACGATATGTATTTTGGCGTTTATACCGGTGTAAATGACTTGAATGCATCCAACGGTAATGTATCATTATATCCTAACCCTGCCGAAGATTACCTTTACATCAGCTCAAACACCACTATTACCAACGTTGCTATTTATAATGTTTCAGGCACACTGGTAAAAGAGTACAGAAATGTGAACCAGCGATTAAATGTTGGCGACCTCAAAACAGGTGTTTATGTAACTAAAATGACTGATGTAAATGGCAAAACAGTTACCTCCACATTTATTAAAAGGTAAGTTCATGTAGCCGTTATTGGCTAAACAATTCATCTATTCATCCCTTCCGGCAGATAAGGGAAGGGATGAATAGATTTTGTTACCTCCGTTGCCAAATCCCCTTGAACCTTTGTAAGCTATACTGGTAAAATAGTTAATACAATTTTAATTCATGAATGAGAAACCAATTTATCTGGGAACCACGCTGATTAAGTTCCAAAGTGCGAAGGTTGAAGGTCAATTTGTGGAGATTGAAAATGAAAAATTTTACAAAATCAGCAACTGTAATCTGATGCCTGATTTCTTTATGACCATTGTAAGTGATTCGGATCACTGGATGTTCATTTCAAGCAATGGTTCGCTTTCAGCCGGAAGGAGAGACCGTAACAATGCTTTGTTTCCCTATTATACTGTTGATAAGATACATGACAACAAAGATATTACGGGAAGTAAAACCTACCTGCTGGCAGTAAAGGATGGAGAAACCTATTTATGGGAACCTTTTTCAACCGATTCGGAGAAGATATACACCATCGATCGGAACCTCTATAAAAGCATATATGGCAATAAAATCATTTTCGAAGAGATTAATGCTGATCTGGGATTGGGATTTCGATATGGCTGGTACAACAGCGATAAATTCGGGTTTGTAAAGAGATCCGTCATCCGCAATTACAACATCGAATCTGTGACGGTTGATCTTCTCGACGGGATAAAAAATATTCTGCCCAATAGTGTTGATTACGATTTTCAGAATGCATACAGTGCGTTGCTCGATGCATACAAGAAATGTGAATTGCTCGAAGAAACAAAACTTGGCTTGTATATGCTTAGTTCGATTCCGGTTGACCGTGCCGAACCCAGCGAGTCGCTTCAGGCAACTACCGTTTGGTCAGCCGGACTCAGTCAGGATGCAAAGGTTCTTCTTTCCAACCATCAGGTTGAGCACTTTAAAAGAGCACAAGCTGTTGAAAAAGAAACGGATATCAGGGCGACACGAGGTGCATACTTTGTGAATGCAAAAATTGAACTTGATAAAGATGCTTGCAAAGAGTGGATGATCGTAGCTGAAATAAACCAGGGAAGCGGCGACGTGGCAAACCTCAGCAATGCAATAAAAAGCAGGAATAATTTAATAAACCGGGTTGACAGTGATATAGAAAAAGGAACATTGAACCTGAAGAAAATTGTCTCCAGCGCTGACGGATTGCAAATGGGCAATGACGCGTTAAGTTA
The DNA here is from genome assembly GCA_020719165.1 of Draconibacterium orientale. Classification (GTDB taxonomy): domain Bacteria; phylum Bacteroidota; class Bacteroidia; order Bacteroidales; family FEN-979; genus CAIVAT01. Next base: position 16,759 of record DYQT01000007.1, read on the forward strand.
TGCCCGCCATTTCTCCAACACCCTGTTCAACATCATGCGGGGCGGAATTTTTTATAACAACTATACACTTGATAAGACAGATTTTCTGCTGTTTGCAGGGCAAATAAACAAGGATGTATCTGTAAAATATAAAAAATGGCTCGATCATCTTCCTGAAAAAATCAGCTATCCCGAATTGATCAGGCTTGCCGAAAGTGTTGCCGATTTTGACCTGATCAGGCTTTGCTGCGAATATCTGCCGCTCACTTTCAGTCGCAGGCATGGCGATCCAAGCCGCCCATGGAACCAGTTTTCGATTGAGACAAAAAACCCGGATGGCTCTGTAAAGTTAAATTACCAGGGAAACTGGCGCGACATTTTTCAGAACTGGGAAGCGCTCAGCCTCTCTTATCCCGGGTTTATTGAAGGGATGATCAGCAAGTTTATAAATGCCACAACCGCCGACGACTACAACCCCTACCGGGTTACCCGCGAAGGGCTCGACTGGGAGTGCCCCGATCCTCACGATCCATGGGCCTATATCGGCTACTGGGGTGACCATCAGATTATTTACCTCCAGAAATTCCTGGAGTTATCCAATGAATTTCATCCGGGAACCCTGGATGACTTGTTGACGAAGGAGCTGTTTGTGTATGCCAATATTCCCTACCGCATAAAATCATACCGCGAAATTGTACAAAACCCAAAGGATACCATTGTCTTTGATTTTGATTTGAATGATAAGTTAAAAAAGCTGACCCGTGAAACCGGGGCTGACGGAGTTTTGCTGAGAGGCAGGGATCAAGAGATATACCGGGTTAATCTTACTGAAAAAATTCTGGTAACCTTGCTGGCCAAGCTGAGCAATTTTATACCCGAGGCTGGTATCTGGCTCAACACCCAACGCCCCGAATGGAACGATGCCAACAATGCCCTGGTGGGTAATGGTGCTTCGATGGTTACACTATATTATTTGAGGCGATTCCTGAAATTCTGGTTCGACCGGTTGAATGAATCGGCGATAGAGGAAATCAGTCTTTCGGAAGAGGTGAAAACCCTATTAGACCATATATCTGCGCTTTTCATTGAAAATACTGCGCTTTGTGAAACCGGATTTTCAAATTCCGACAGGCGTCGGTTTGCAGATGGCCTCGGAGAAGCCGGATGGAATTATAGAAATGCTATTTACCAAAAATCATTCTCAGGTCGAAAAACAGCGGTTCCGGTAAAAGCGCTGTCAGAATTTACGCAACTCGCATTGCGATATGTTGATCAGTCGATACAGGTTAACAAACGGGAGGATGGACTTTACCATGCCTATAACCTGATTTCATTCGCTGATCAAAGTATCTCTATCCGTCATTTGTACGAAATGCTCGAAGGACAGGTAGCTGTGTTAAGTTCAGGATACTTGTCGGTTGACGAAAGTTTAAATGTTATCAACTCGTTGAAATGGAGTAATTTGTTCCGTCGCGATCAGTATAGTTATTTGCTTTATCCCGACAGGCAATTGCCGCTCTTCAGCCAGAAGAATAACATCCCTGTTGATAAGGTTAAAGAATCGGCGCTCCTGAGCAGATTAATTGCCGACTCCGATTTGTCCATTTTAAGTAAGGATGATCTGGGTAATTTCCACTTTAATGGAACTTTTCGCAATGCAGCAGTTTTGGAAACAGCCTTAACCCGTCTCAATCCTGCCGTTTATGCCTCTCTTCTTGAAAAGGAAAAGGAGAAGATATTGGCAATTTACGAAGAGCTTTTCGATCACCAGTCGTTTACCGGCCGTTCGGGTACATTTTATGGGTACGAAGGATTGGGCAGCATTTACTGGCACATGGTTTCTAAATTGTTGCTGGCAGTGCAGGAATGTTATTTCAAAGGCGTTAATGAAGAGTCTGATCCTGTTGTGGTTGGAAAAATTAAGGATCACTATTTCGAGATCAAGGCTGGCATAGGGTTGAATAAATCGCCCGACGTATATGGCGCGTTTCCAACAGACGCCTATTCGCATACGCCCGCTAATGCCGGCGCGCAACAGCCAGGCATGACCGGACAGGTGAAGGAGGACTATCTTTCGCGTATGAGAGAATTGGGGCTGCATATACAGGAAGGGGAAATTGTATTCCAATTCTCCTTGTTTAATCCCAATGAGTTGATGGATCAGGAGGGGATTTTTGAATATTTTAATCTGATGGGCGAGCAGCAACGATTAAAACTACGGCAAGGACAATTGGGATATACCTTCTGCCAGGTTCCAATTGTTTATAGCGCCTCATCCGAAGATAAAGTGGTAATCACATCTGCCGGTGGAGAACAGGTAATGATAGCAGGCAATACCATCGGGACAGAGATGAGTTCAAAAATATTTCAGCGTACAGGTGAACTGATTCGGATTGATGTTTCATTCAGAAATTCAATTAATTGAAAGGTTTTCAATAAAATTAACAGTAAAAAAACTCAATATGTCGTTTAGAAGTGAATTCATACTTTCGCTGGCCGGCCAGGACTTTTCGCGTAAAACAACTGCAGATCTGCAATCCATTTTTACCGAAGTGTTTAACAAAGGCATGCATGGTATATGCTTCAGCCCTTATCTTGAGGGTCAGGAGCCGGGTTCTTTAATTACAGAGGAACAAATTCGTAAAAAAATTGAGATCATCAGACCCCATACAAAATGGATCAGGACATTTTCGTGTACCGACGGAAATGAGATGATTCCGCGCATTGCAAAAGAATATGGTTTAAAAACACTGGTTGGGGCCTGGCTTGGTGTAAATGAGGATATCAATGAAGCAGAAATAGCCAATGTTATCCAGGTTGCAAAAGAGGGTTATGCCGATTTGGTTGCAGTGGGTAATGAAGTGTTATATCGCGAAGATTTAACAGAGGAGGAGCTGCTTCAATTTATTTTGCGGGTAAAGCGTGAATTACCGGGAATTCCGGTTGGTTACGTTGATGCCTATTACGAATTCTGCAACCGACCAGCAATAACAGAGGCTTGTGATATCATTTTCGCGAACTGCTATCCCTTTTGGGAAGGATGTCACATTGATTATTCGCTGCTTTACATGAAAGACATGTATCATCGTGCATTAAAAGCAGGAAAAGGCAAAAAGGTCATCATCACCGAAACCGGCTGGCCAAACCGTGGATCCGCTTTTGAAGATTCCGAACCCTCTTTTAATAACGCAATCCGTTATTTTATCAACACCCAGCTATGGAGTAAGGAGGAGGAGATTGATGTTTTCTATTTTTCATCATTCGACGAAACGTGGAAAATGGGAGGTGAAGGTGATGTTGGAGCTTACTGGGGACTCTGGGATAACGAGGGGAAGTTAAAATACAAATAATACCGATTACTGAATGAACCTGTTTAAAACATTGGGCATAACCATGGGGAGAGCAATCTGCTATTCAGGATACAGGGAGGGGCAAAGTCCTGAATCCGGAATATACCCTACCTATGGGCAGATAAAGGAAGACCTGCTGATTCTTCAAAATCAATGGTCATACCTTCGTTTGTACGACAGCGGTTTACATGCCGAAATGGTTTTAAAGGTGATCGAGCAGGAAAATCTGAAATTTCGCGTGATGTTAGGCGCTTATATTGGTGCAGAGTTAAACAATTTTGGTTGTCCGTGGGGAACAATTTTCAGTGAAGAGGAACTTGAAAGAAACGCGGAGGACAACCTGTTGCAGATCAAAAAATTGATTCGGCTTGCCAACCGGTATCCCGAAATTATTTTTTCGCTCTCGGCTGGTAATGAAGCTACAGTTGACTGGACCGATCATTTTGTTTCAGTGGATAAGGTAATCAGCTATGTAAGGATGATCAAAAATGGAGCCAGGCAACCCGTTACCTTCTGTGAAAATTATGTTCCATGGCTCGACAAACTGAAACGGCTGGTTGATGAAGTCGATTTTATTTCGATACACTCATATCCGGTTTGGGAGTATAAGCATATTCATGAAGCCATGGAATGCACCCGGCAGAACTACCGGAGCGTTGCAGAGAGGTATCCCGGCAAACCTGTTATCATTACCGAGGCAGGCTGGGCAACCAATTCAAACGGGCGGGGTATAGATCCTGAAAACGTGAGTCAGGAATTTCAGGCTATATATTACAATAACCTTGTTGAGTGGAGCGAAAGAGAGGGTGTTATGACTTTTGTTTTCGAAGCATTTGATGAGCCCTGGAAAGGTTCTCGCGAAGCCCTGGAACCGGAAAAGCACTGGGGCCTGTTTACCGTTGACCGCAAACCTAAAAAAGTATTTCAATAATTTTAACTTTGGTGATTGCCTAATTCATTATAATACTAATCTTTACAAACCAACACGATGGAACACCACAAAACAGCTCCGAAAGATGTTGTACCTCTGATTCAAAAAATTGCTTTTGGTTCGGGTCATTTAACCAATCAATTATTTCCCGCGGCATTGGGGGTATTTATGATTGTTTTAGTATTATCCTTAAAAATGAATCCTATTTTGGCGGGGTTATTGGCTGCGATACCACGGCTGATTGATGCCGTATTGGATCCGGTAATGGGTTTTATCTCCGATAACACCGTATCCAAATGGGGACGACGAAAACCCTATATCTTTATTGGCGCCATTATCACCGGAATAGTATTTATGATCATGTGGCAGTTATATCCGGAAAATGGCCAAACCTATAATTTTATCTATTTTCTGATAATGTCATTCTTCTTTTATGTAGGTTATACCATTTTTGCGGCACCTCTTATTGGCCTGGGATATGAAATGACTCCGGATTACAACGAAAGAACACGTTTAATGGCAATTTCTCAGTTTATGGGACAATTTGCCTGGATGATAGCTCCCTGGTTCTGGTTCATTATTTACAATCAGGATGTGTATCCAAGCACTCCTGAAGGAGCTCGCAACCTATCCATTTGGGTTGGAGCCATATGTTTGGTTTTGGGAGTGATGCCTGCTTTGTTTTGCCGGGAAATTGATCAGACACATTTAACAAACCGGGCAAAGCTATCGGCAAAGGAATTTACAAATAACATGAAAGCTCTTTTTAAAAGCATGAAGCAAATAATCACCAACAGGTCATTTTTAAGATTGTGTGGAGCCACCTTTTTGATATTTAACGGATTTCAGATTATTGCCCAATTTGCTTTTTTTATCATTATTTTTTATTTGTTCTCAGGCGATACCAATGCAGCCGGGCAATGGCCCGCGTGGTTTGGAACCTTAAGCGCAGTTGCAACAGCATTTTTGGTCATTCCGGTCATCACCTTTATTTCTACCAAAGTTGGCAAGAAAAATGCTTTTATTATTTCCACAGCAATTTCCATTGTGGGATATTCACTGAAATGGTGGGCATTTGATCCGGGCAATCCCTGGCTGATGTTTTTACCGCTCCCTTTAATCTCTTTCGGAATTGGTGGCCTGTTTACATTAATGATGTCGATGACCGCGGATGTATGCGATTTAGATGAATTAAATAATGGAATGCCAAGAAAAGAGGGGACATTTGGCGCTGTTTATTGGTGGATGGTTAAACTGGGAACTGCGCTTGCTTTACTTGGTAGCGGAGTCGTATTGGACTTGGTTGGATTTGATCAGAATATAACGGTACAAACGGTTGAAACAATTACCAGACTCAGAATTGCGGATATTCTTATTCCATCCATAACCGGTATCCTGGCAATTTTAGTCATGTGGAAATATGATATTACCGAAAAAAAGGCAAATGAAATACGGCGTAGTTTAGTTGAACGCAGAGGCGAGTTATAATCGAAGTAATATCTTTTAGAAATGCTGATTTAATCCATTGAATATAAATTTTTAAGATGAGATTCGGATCCAATAACCCTTAAATAGTGATAATATGAAAAAAGTTTTACTGTCTATTGCTCTTTTCTTGTTTACAACAACTTTTATTTTCGCGCAGGCCGACAAAGTATCAATTGTATATAACAATGAGGGAGCTAAGTTATTAGTCAACGGTAACAATTTCATGATTAATGGCATGAATTGGGACTACTTTCCGATTGGCACTAACTATAACTATAGTTTGTGGAAGCAATCGGATGATTTTATAAAAGCTTCGCTCGATAATGAAATGGCTATGTTAAAAAACATGGGGGTAAATGCCATTCGCGTGTATGCCGGTATTCAACCAAAATGGATTAAGTACATTTATGAGAAATATGGCATTTATACCATGATCAATCATTCGTTCGGCAGATATGGCTTAACCTTAAATGGCCAATGGGTTGCAAACACCGAATATTCAGACAAACGTGTACATGATTTGCTTCTGAAAGAGGTAACTCAAATTGTTCAGGAGTATCGAAACACACCTGGTTTACTTTTGTATTTATTGGGCAACGAAAACAATTACGGACTCTTCTGGCAAGGAGCCGAAACGGAAGATATTCCCATGGAGAAAAGAAAATCAACCGCTGGCGCTCTTTCATTGTATAAACTCTTCAACGAAGCGGTTTTGTCAATGAAAACCATCGATAATTCTCATCCGATAGCTATATGCAATGGTGATTTACTTTTTCTTGATATTATTGCCAAAGAATGTAAAGATATTGACATCCTGGGAGTTAACATGTATCGAGGCGTGTCGTTTGGAGATGCATTTCAAAAAACAAAGGAGGTATTGAATAAACCCATTATGTTTACCGAGTTTGGTTCAGATGCTTATAATACCATAACCAGTGAAGAGGATCAGGAATCTCAGGCCTATTATCTGACAAACAATTGGAAAGAAATTTATCAAAATGCAGCAGGGTTGGGTAAAGCTGAAAATTGTATCGGTGGATTTACTTTTATGTTCAGCGATGGTTGGTGGAAGTATAAACAAACCGAGAATTTAGATTTTCATGATACGCATGCATCATGGACCAACGGCGGCTATCTGAACGATTATGTTGCAGGAGAGAATAATATGAATGAAGAGTGGTACGGTATATGCGCAAAAGGTGAAACCAATGAAAGAGGACATTACCAATTATATCCCCGTGCGGCCTATTATGTATTGCAACAAGTTCATAAACTGAATCCTTATGCCGGTAATTTAACAGCCGATTCAGTCAACAGGTATTTTTCAAATATCGAGATCATAAACGAAGTGTTAAAAGCCAGAGGTGATAAAGCAACGTTGATGGGCGAAATAGCGAAAAGGATACGGGTAAGCGGCGTAAGGGCTGAAATAACTACGTTTAGTACAGGTGGCACTATGATTACTACACCGAAAGAGAATAACCCCGGTGTTATCACTCCGACTTATCCGAGTTTTCTGGGTTTTGACCACATGGAGTCGTTTTATATTGGAGTTGAGGTAAAACCCACTGACAATGTGAAGGCAAATGTTTCTTTCAATATCCTTGGAAATGTAGCCGATAATCCGATTGATGAAATATTTTATGAAACCCGTGGCCGGACTCAGGAGGTACAAACCAATCAGGGTACTTTGGCTATACGATCACTTAACCGGGTGCAATTATATAATTTCGATTTTATGTGGACCGACAAGTGGTTTAATCTCAAAGGATTTTATCGCACGGGGCATTATCACTGGGGATACGAAGGGGACTTTTTCGGATTATATCCGGAGGCAAATTATGGAGCCAACATTGATATTTACAATGGCGATGCACCCTTTGGGTTTGAATTCGAGGGTAAAAAAGCGTTGGATGGCTTAAAAGTTGCTTTTGGCCCTCAGCTTTGGTGGGGTGGTAACCCGGCAGTATTGGTAAAATATAGCCGAAAGCTCGGCGTTTTTGATATAACCGGAATATATCATGACGATATTGCCCAAAATACTTCAGCGCAAAGTTCGTATGCTATTCCAACCCCGCGAACCCGAAGAGCTTCGCTTGGCGTTAAAACAACTTTGGGAAAAGTCGCATTTGATCTTGGTGTTTTATGGTCGGGTCAGCCAAGAATAGGGGATCCGTTTCAGATTGTTGATGGCAGTGAAGGAAATTACAAAGTTTATGTAGATGAAATCACATTAAAAGACACATGGGGAGGAAAAGCAAAAATAACCGTTTCAGCAGGACCAATCAACTGGTATGCACAGGGAGCTGTGATGGGTTTAGTGGCCAATGGCGGTGCAGATTACACGAAAACATTCACCGGATGGCGATTGAAAGATAGCGGAAGCGGGAATCAATACAATTTTTTAACCGGATTCACGCTTGGGATAGGTGATTTTCAAATCGCGCCAAATTTCTTATGGCAAAAGCCTATTGTCGGACCAATATCAAACGATGTTCCTGCTCCGGGAAGGCCACGGAATATTCTCGAAGACCCGTTTGCTGTTCGGCAAAACAGGGAAACCATGGCGGGTGAGCTTTTAATCGCCTATGATCCTACTCCCGCCACCTGGCTGTGGGCATGGGATAATGATGAAATAGAAGATGCACCATTTGCAATAAGTGCAGATTTTGTTTATCGTCATCTCACCACTACGCAGGACGCTGCAATAGGCATTATGGCAAACGGCCGTACAATTTTTGCATTCCCCGGTGCACCTCCCGCCCATGATCTGTGGGAAGTAAGTTCGCGTATTGTGTCAAAAATTAATCCTAAATTTGGTTTCATTGTGAATCTGGACGGGGGTAACGGGCAGGCAAATGGAAGTGATGCAAGATTAATTCACCGCCTGGGCGCTGATTTAAGAGTCATTTACAAAAAAGTTAAATTGGTTTCAACTGCCAAAGTGAATGACTGGGGCCCGTACGATTATCATCGCGATTTCAACCTTACCTATCCTCTCCAGTTAATGGCCGATTTGTCATACTCTGTTGTCATGCGCAAATGGTTTATTCTGCCGGAAACGCGCGTGGGAATACGAGGTACCTGGCGATCGCTCGATCAATATTCGCCCCGGTATTGCCCAACAAGAACGTTGAACAGTGCCGGCGAATGGGTGCCGGATCCTACCGCAATAGGATATGGAAATGGGGAAGAATGGGAAATAAGAGCTTATGTTCACTTTAGTCTTGGCTTTTAAACTAAAATATTTACACAAATGAAAAAGAGAAACACATATTCAATTGCTGCTCTGATTACAATTCTGATTATAGCAGTTAGCTGTGAAAGAAAAATTGACACCCTGGAATTAGCAACCTATCCGACAACGGCTGATGTTTTCATCGATGGATTTAGTTCCGGATTGTATTATGCAGCCTATGGAACTTCAAAAGTAACGGCCTTTAGTGTAGATAACGCGGTAAAATACAAAGGAACATCTTCTATGAAGTTTGAAGTTCCCGATGCAGGCGACCCGAATGGTTCGTATGCAGGGGGAGTTTTTGGAGCAAATCCGGGTCGTGACCTGTCGGGATATACCGTGCTTACTTTTTGGGCAAAAGCATCGGAACCGGTATCAATTGTCGAGGTAGGCTTTGGCAACGACATGGGAGCGTCAAAATATAAGGTTACCCTCCCCAGTTTAGCCCTTAACTCCAATTGGATGCAATTTTACATTCCTATTCCCAACCCATCTTTGCTTAAGCAGGAAAATGGCATGTTTTTTTACGCGGCAGCGCCATCATCACAAACCGGCAAAGGTTATACTTTCTGGATAGATGAACTTAAGTTTGAACAATTGGGGACAATCGCTCATGCCAATTTTGGAATTTTAAACGGGCGTGATTCGATTGAAAACAATGCTGAAACCGGTGAAGAATTTCAAATAGCAGATTATTACGCTACTTTTAATCTGCCAACCGGCATCGATCAAAAAGTTAGCTTAGCCGTCTCGTATTTCAAATTCACCTCTTCCAATCCCGCTGTTGCGGCTGTTGATGATTTTGGACTGGTTACCGTTGCTGATACCGGTTCGGCGGTCATTACCGCTAAAGTGGGGGATGTTCCCGCTAAGGGATCATTGACAATCAATGTAACAGGCCAATCAATTGAGCCTACCCAACCGGCTCCGACTCCAACGATTCCGGCCGATAAGGTAATCTCGTTATTTAGCAACGCCTATACAAATGTGAAGGTGGATACCTGGAATACTCACTGGCTATACTCAACAGCCGAAAATCAGGAGATTAAGATAGATGGAGATGATGTAATACGTTATCGCAAACTTAACTTTGTAGGGATTGAGTTTTCATCACAAACCATCGATGCCAGCGGTATGGCTACTTTCCATATCGACTTATGGACCCCTGATACAACGGTTAATAAAACATTTAAGGTTATGTTAATTGATTTCGGACCCAATGGGGTGTTTGGTGGTGGCGATGATTCTAATTCAGAGGTTACCATTAGCAGTCCCCCTTTGGCTACTCAAAGCTGGATTGGCCTCAACATTCCTATGTCAAGCTTTACAGGATTAACAGGAAAAGCTCATCTGGCTCAATTGGTTCTGTCAGGCGATTTGCCAAATGTGTATATTGACAATGTATATTTCTATAATTACGGAACCACACCAACGGAACCAACTACGGCAGCCCCTGTTCCAACTTTCGGTGCGGCAAATGTTCTCTCTGTATTTAGCAATTCATATACCAACATCGCCGGAACCGACTTTAATCCCAATTGGGGACAAGCCACCGTTGTTTCGCAAGTTCCCATCGTCGGTAACAATACGTTGAAATATCAGGGATTAAACTATCAGGGAATTCAGTTAGGCAGCAGTCAGAATGTTACTGCCATGAGTTTTTTGCACCTGGATTTCTGGTCAGCCAATTCAATTTCACTGAGCGTTTTCCTGATCAGCACAGGTCCGGTCGAAAAATCATATATATTAACTGTTCCTACATCAGGGTGGGCAGGCGTCGACATTCCATTGTCTTCATTTTCGCCTGTGGATTTAGCAGATGTAATTCAATTTAAATTTGTCGGAAATGGAGATATTTTTATTGACAATATCTTTTTCCACAAATAAATTTCAATCTGATTCAGGTCTTTATAAAAACACAGAGTTATGAAAAATAATAGCAGAATAATTGTTTCAATGGCCATACTATCCTTTTTGTTCATTACACTTTCGGGATGTAAAAAAGAGACTGGTCAAAAACTTGAGCAACGGAATTATCAGCTGGTTTGGAGCGATGAATTCAACGGTACCGTTGGAGAATCGCCGGATACTACGAAATGGACATTTGATATTGGAGTTGGGCCGAACAACGACGGCTGGGGAAACGCGGAATTGGAATATTACACCAGTCGCCCTGTCAATGCATCTATAGACAGCAACGCTAATTTGGCAATTACCGCCAGAAGTGAGTTGTATTCCGGGTCAGCTTTCACCTCTGCACGTATTAAAACAACAGGATTATTTGAACAATCCTATGGACGTTTTGAAGCGCGCATTAAAGCGCCCTGGGGACCCGGCATTTGGCCTGCATTCTGGTTGCTTGGCGGAGATGTAGGAACTATTGGATGGCCGCAATGCGGAGAAATTGACATCATGGAGATCAGGGGGCAGAAACCAAACATTATGAATGGCACGTTACATGGTCCGGGGTATTCGGGCTCTGGTGGAATTACAAAAAGCTTTGCTTTTGAAAATGCCAGATTTGACGTTGATTTCCATCTGTTTGCTGTTGAATGGGGAAAAGATTATATAGATTTCTTCGTTGACAAAACCCTGTATCAAAGGATTACGCCTGATAACGTAACGGGAAACTGGGTTTTTGATCATCCTTTTTTTATCATTCTGAATGTTGCCGTGGGTGGTAATTATGTAGGTTTTCCTACCAGCCAAACTCCTTTTCCTCAAACGATGCTGGTGGATTATGTTAAAGTTTACAAGGAGGTAAATTAATCAATATCCTGTAAAAACGAAGACGATGAGATTCGGAATTTTTTTAGCCATTTCTCTTATACCTGTTTTAATGAGTTGTAATTTGAAGCAAAAAAAATTGTCGGTCGAAGTATTTGAAACTTCTGCCAGTGGCAATAAGCTCAAAAGAATAACGGAATTTAATTCAGGAGGCGAGATTGTAGCTCTTAATTTGTTGCCCGGCGCTAAATTTCAAACCATAACCGGGTTTGGCGGTTCGTTTACAGAATCGTCGGCCTATTTGCTCAATAAATTAAGTAAGAAAAACCGGGAATTAATTTTAGATGCCTATTTCGGTGAAGGAGGCTCCCGATACTCCTTAACACGTACGCATATCAGTTCGTGCGATTTTTCATTGAAAAATTATTCTTATGCACCCATAAAAGGGGATAAAGAGCTAAAGCATTTTTCGATCGAAGAGGACCGGGATGACATCATTCCGATGATCAGGGACGCCATGAGCCATTCCAAAGATGAATTTAAAATTATTGCTTCACCTTGGACAGCACCACCGTGGATGAAAGACAACAACGATTGGCGGGGAGGTAAATTACTGCCCGAATATTACGACAGTTGGGCCTTGTTCTTTTCAAAGTACCTGACCGAATATAAAAAGGAGGGTGTTGAAATTTGGGGCATTACCGTTGAGAATGAACCGCTCGGGTGTGGAAACAATTGGGAAAGTATGATTTACACACCCGACGAAATGGTTTATTTCGTGAAAAATCATCTCAGTCCAAAACTGGAAGCTGACGGCCATGATGTAAAAATTCTGGCTTATGACCAGAACCGTGGAGAACCATTGGAAGAATGGGCAAAAGTGATTTACAAAGATGATTCGTCATCAAAATATTTCGATGGCTTTGCCATACACTGGTATGCAAGCACCTATGATTGGCTTCCCAAGTCGTTGAATTTCACTCATGATATGGCACCCGGGAAACACCTTATTCAAACTGAAGCATGTGTTGATTCGGAAGTGCCTCATTGGCAGGAGGATGAGTGGTATTGGGCGGAAGAAGCAACCGATTGGGGTTGGGACTGGGCACCTGCTGATGAGAAAAGTCTTCATCCAAAATATGTTCCGGTATATCGCTATGCCCGGGATATTATCGGTTGCATGAATAACTGGGTTGATGGCTGGGTTGACTGGAATATGGTTTTAGACAGACAGGGCGGCCCCAACTGGTTTAAAAACTGGTGTGTTGCACCTGTCATCGTTGATCCGGAGAGGGACGAAGTTTACTTTACACCGTTATACTACACCCTGGCCCATTTCAGTAAATATATCCGCCCTGGCGCAGTGCGTATTGGATTTGAAAATCCGGACACCTCTTTGATGGTAACAGCAGCCCAAAATCCCGACGGATCTATTGCCGTGGTAATTTTAAATATGAACCCGGAGTTAAAAAACATTAAACTTTCAGTCGGAGATCGTTCGGTTGAAGTGCAGATTAGCGCCCGGGCTATACAGACGATCGTCGTTTTGCTTTAAAAAGAGCCTCTTAAAATTTCCGTGAATGTATTCTGATCATATAATCGCATGATGGGAATAGCCCGTTTCCGCCTTTCTTCGATTCCCGGGGAACGGGGTCAAATTATTAAGGGGAGAGGTAAAGACTCAACACCTTTCATCCATATCGGAATAATGAAAAAGAATTTTGTGTTTCTGTTGTTAATCATCCCCGTTTTAGCAAGCAGTCAAAAAAACAGTTCAATAATGACACATATACTGAAAAACAGGAACCTTGAAATTCGAATTGACCTGCCATTGGCAAATTATAACTTTTCAAGATTTGACTGGACGGGTAAAATTACATCCCTGAAATATAAAAATATCCAAATTTCCGGCTTGGAGAAAATAATCAATGAAGGTGATCATGAAGATGATAACAAATATGGCAAAGGTTTTTATAATGAATTTGGCATTAATGAAGCCATTGGCTATGATGAAACCCTGGAAGGTGATTGGTTTCATAAAATTGGTATCGGGCTATTGAAAAAAGAGGGAGAAGTATATCTGTTCAGCAGGAGTTATGAAATTCAGCCCGCCAGGTTTAACGTTACAACCAACAATGATAAAATAATAATCAGTTGTATATCGAAGAACGTTTATGGTTATTCGTATGTTTTAAAAAAGGAAGTTGAATTATTAGAAAGTGGATTTATCATTAAATACTATTTAAAAAATACAGGCGAAAAAAACATTAAGACCAATGAATATGTCCACAATTTTCTAGCCATTAACAAAGAATTGATCGGTATTGATTACATTCTTAAATTTCCATTTTATATAAGGCCCGCGCTATTTGATGGAAATGTGAATCCTGAAGGAAAAGTTGAAATTGGTCACAAGGAAATCACGTTTAAGGATACGATGAACGAACAATTCTTTTTTAGCAATCTTTCAGGCAGTGAAAATGTTGATGCAAACTGGGAATTATTAGACACAAAGAATAAAATTGGCATTTGTGAAACCGGAAGTTTTAAAACAACTCAGGTAAATCTATGGGGATGGAAACATGTTATTAGCCCGGAGTTATTCTTTGACATTAACATTAAACCCGGTGAGGAAATAAAATGGTCCAGAACGTATGATGTGTTTGAAATAGATTGAAAATAGGCGAAGAGCAATAGCGACAAATTGAACCAACAAGAAATGAGTTTAATATGATGGAAATGAATGCGGAAAAACTATCACTAAAAGAAAAAGTCGGGTATAGTTTGGGCGATACCGCTTCTCACTTTGTTTGGGATATGGTTGGATTCTGGCTCCTGTTTTTTTATACCGATGTGTATGGGATTTCCGCTGCTGCCGCAGGAACCATTATGTTAGTTGCCCGTTTCTGGGACATGGCCATCGATCCGGTGATTGGCATTGTTTCTGACAGGACCAATACCCGTTTGGGAAAATTCCGACCCTATATTTTATTCGGAGCCATTCCCTATGCAATTTTGGCGGTACTCACTTTTGCAACCCCAAACTTTGGGGAGGCAGGTAAGATTGTTTATGCCGGTGCAACCTATGTGCTTTTAATGACTGCTTATGCAGCCATAAACCTGCCTTATTCTGCGCTTGGAGCAGTAATGACTGATGATACTTACGAACGGGCAGGCTTAAACACTTACCGGTTTATTGCAGGCTTCACCGGGCAATTTGTTGTGACCGGACTGGCATTGACTTTAGCCGAATTTTTCGGCAATGGCGACAAGGCACAAGGTTTTCAATATACGGTTTTGCTTTTTGCTGGATTAAGCCTGATATTCTTCTTCATCACATTCAAAACAACCAAAGAACGCGTTCAGCCACCTAAAAAGCAGGTGAATTCGCTGGTTGAGGATGTCAGAAACCTGTTTAACAACAAAGCATGGATCATTCTGGCCATGGTAGGCATTATTTCATTCATCATGTTTGCCATGCAAAATGCGGCCATTGCCTATTATTTCAAATATTACCTTGGAAGGGAGAACAATGTTCAGCTTTTCAACGTGATTGGGACTGTGGCACTGATTGTTGCCTTGCCACTATCAAAACCACTGGCCAAAAGATTTGGCAATAAAAACGTATTTATCGGCAGTTCTCTGATCTCCGGGTTGTTTTTTATACTGATTTACATCGCCGGTAAAGATAATCTCACCACCATTTATGTGTTTAACATAATTGCCAAAATGGCATATGCACCTGCTGTTCCGCTGCTTTGGACCATGATTGCCGATTCGGCTGATTATGGCGAATGGACCACCGGACGCCGTTCAACAGGACTCTATTTTTCAGCTGCGGTATTTGCTCAGAAAGCAGGCTGGGGAATTGGCGCTGCCGTGGCAGGTTGGATTTTAGCTGCATCCGGTTTCGTGCCGAATCTTATCCAGAATAATACTGCCATTACCGGAATAAAATTGCTTGTATCCGTTATTCCGGGAATCTTATACATGTCATGTGCCGTGTTTATGATCTTTTACAGGATCGATACCAAAACCACTGCCTTGATGAAAAAAGAGCTGGGCGCAAGAAGGGAAAACGAATAGCGCATTTTCGATCATCGGCGGAAGCACCGGCGGCGTTGTCACTTATCAATAAAACCAATGATCCATGAGGTTGGAGCCTGCAGATAGTCGTGTTCATTGATCGCCACCACCTCGGCATAATGCCCGATGTATGCCGACACTGCCGGCTCGGCCTCGGCCATTTCTGTAGCCGTAGCCCAGGTTTCGGACGAATAATCTGATTGCAGCAGTTTGTGAACCGAGACGGGAACTGCGTTCAGGTTGAGTACCTTGTTATAAAAATCAGCGCCTTCATCTGAAAAACCCGGCATATCGAGTTCAGTATGGATAATCATCATCGGAGGCATGGATGTATGAAGAAAAAATGACGGTGAAACCTGGTTTACAACCGGAGTGTCCCAACTGCCAAATGCATCCTGGATCATGACGCGGTACATCATCACTTCTGACGGGGCAAGTCCCCAAGGATTTTCGGAAAGAGATACCAGGTTGTTCAGCGTATAGGGCGCGCTCATGGAGATCACACCCCTGATCATCGAAACATTACAGCCATGTGAGCTAAGGTAACTGGTATCTGTAACCAGGAGCGACACCAGATGCGCTCCGGCCGATTGTCCAAAGAGGTACAATGCTGTTCGGTCGCCTCCGTAACGGCCAATGTTTGCCTCCACCCAGCTGAAGGCAGCTGCCAGATCGTTCATGTGATCGGGGTGAATGGCATTCCCCTGCAGGGAGTCGGAAAGCCGGTAGTTGATGACAACGACTGTGTAGCCTGGTTTACCACACAGCGTTCGCCCAAGGGTTTCGTACATGTTTTTATCCCCCTGGCGCCAGGCACCACCGGGGACGAACACAACTACTTTGGCTGCTACTGCCGACGACAGATGATACACGTCCAGCGAATGTCGCGCTGAAGTATCTCCCTGGATGTAAGGAATTCCGGTTTCTCTGAGAATGCTGGCTTCAATTTCCGGCTGAGTCTCCTTCTCCGAGCAGGCAACCATCAGGAGCGCCAGCAGCGCTATCATGGTTAATGGGACGTGGAAATAACATAATGCTTTCTTCACAACTCGTTTGGTTAAAAGTGAAAATTGCTGCAATATTAGCGTTTTTTAGAACCGTGCTCAACCAATTTAAACAGACGGAATAATTTTCTATGCAAACCGTGAATTATGCTCCATGAACGGCTGCTTCCGGTTTTCTCCTTCTGAAGGTCAAGTTCCTGCAGATTAAGATCACTGGCATCGATTTTACCGGCATCGAAACGTTCTCTGTAAATGGCAAAATTTTCAGCCATCAAATATATCACAAGAGAGCATGCTGCAGTTATACAAAAGTGTTCAACCGGGATTAAATAAAAATTGAAAATTCTGATGAACCAGACTGTAAAATCAGGTATATTTATCGAGTTATAAACGCAGTAAAACCATGATGTATTTTCTGTTATTGGTGATGACTTTTTTGGTTTGATGAAATTTGATGGTCAATAACACCGGACTAAAGTATACAGATACTCCGGTTTCTCCTCATGAGGACATTTTAAATTGGAAATACAATATAAGAGAACATGAAAAAAGCTTTGACAATATTCGGATTAATATCAATCGTCTCTCTATTCAGCGACTTGATTTATAACGCAAAGGCTTGTTCGAAAATTTCATAAGCAAAAACGGCTTGGTGAATGTTTCGGCCCGCAATTTTGACTTCTTTACTGCCGGCGATGGTGTAATTCGATTCAACCCGGCAGGAACAGCAGGGCAGGCTCAATATACTCCCCCAAACTGTCAACCACTGAAATGGACGAGGAAATATGCCTCTGTAACATTCAATCTTACCATTGCAAAAACCAAATCGCCTAATGATGGTGATTACGAAGCTGTGGTTTTTCACCGTGGCAAATCACTGGGTCAGGAATTTTTCGCATTCAGAACAGACAACGTCATCTTCCACCCCCGAAAACCCAAATCCATTCCAGCGGTAGACTGCTGAACGGGTTTCATTGTTAAAGGGGTCGGGATTAATAAATGAATCTTTTCGATGGGTTGCACAAAGAATTCCTTTTTTCCCGGGAATTAGCGCCGCATCTAATAAAGGCCAGGCCAGGGCAGACCCTCTCCAGCGGGCAATCAGCCCATTTTTGGTTACACTGTAAACGTAAGGCCGAAGGCCAGCCTCCCGGTCCATATTTGAATAATGCCGCTCAAGCGAGAGGAGATAATCATTTTCGCCATCCAGTTTTGCAACTTCAACGGAAACCACCGGTATGGGTTGCGTATGCCAGATTCGTTTGCCATTCAGAAATGCTTCAAGAGACAATTCTCTTGAGGAGAGGCCCTGGTTTGGCGCCGCTTGCAGTGAGATGCCCGATACTTTGATTGTTTTTCTCATGGCCAGGGAACCAGATACCAAAAATGAGCTGTCTGCCAATTCCGGAAAAAATGAATTTTGGACTGTATGTGTTTTCAAACAGCGATACGAAAGCACTCCGTTTTTAATAACACAGTCAACCACAAGGCCTTCCTTTGTACTTTGGTATTTCTGGTCAAAAAGATGATTTCCCAGGGAAAAGAAGACGGGTTTACCCTCCATGATCTCCGGATTTTGAATAACATGCGGATGGTGCCCAATGATCATATCGGCTCCCTGGCGTATCAGCCAAAGAGCTGATTCCCGCTGATCTTTGTTTGGCCATTCAAGTAATTCACTTCCCCAATGGATGCTCATGACCACCAGATTTGCCAGGTTTTTTGCCAGACGGATTTTTTGACTCAATGGTATTGAGGGAATTTTTTGGCTATGATGATCCTGGCCCGGGATCAGATTAACGGCTATTATGGCGATAACGGTTTCGTCAAACCGGAAAAACCGGGGTGAGTTTTCAAAAGCGACTGCGTCGATGCCAGATTTATTCAAATGGCGAATGGTACGATCTCTGCCGGCAGAACCTAAGTCCATATTGTGGTTATTTTCAATGGAAAGGGCAGTAAATCCAGCCTCTTTAATAAATTGTACGTAGGATGATGGAATGGAGAAAGTCAACGAAGGTAAAGGGCCGGTTGGAGTACTTATTGTGTCGGCAAACGTTCCTTCCAGATTACCAAAAAGCAGATCAGCAGATTGGAACCGGGAGTTTAAATGAATCCAGGGTGAAAGCTGCCGGCTGTCAATTTCTTCTTTTACATTCCTTGACAGCATTATATCTCCGGTAAAGACCAGCCTTATTTCCCTGCCGCACCATCCATCGGTTTGAATGACCAGGAACAACAGGATCGAGGTTATAAAAACTAATATCCGGAATTTGCCGGATATGATAAGGGTTTGTCCGTTATCATGGGTTTTATCCATGGAAGATAGGATTGAGTATTTAGGCTGTTTCGCCAGTCGTTGTCATCAAAAAGCTGCTTTGAGGTAAATTCATAGTAGGAATAAACCGACCCTTTCACAATTTCATGTCGGCCATAATAGGGAATAACATAATCCCATTCCAACGGGTTTCCAACCGCAGCATTCAGGTAGGAAACCAATCGGTCGCCTGCAACATCCGCAATTTTGGGCATCGGATCAGGGGTTGATAGTGCGAAATCGGGGTTGGAAAGGCTTTTGAATATGAGAAAACAATGCTCGGCAATTGCCCCGACATAGAGTATCTGCTCATAATCTTTGGAAGAGAGCATCTGACCCTTTCGTTCCTTCTCCGCGATCACCCTGAATTCTCTGGCTGTCTCGACCATCTCCTTCAACCTCTTGGCAATTCCTTCATACAATGATCCTTTAGCCTGTTCATAGGATTCATGAATATCAGGTGATTTGGCTATGTTTGCAGGTACATATTTCAGGGTCGCTTCAAAAAGATCAGCAATGGCTTCAAAAGTATAGGGATCAGGTTCTACATATCCCCGGGGCGCACGTAAAATAATAGCTTCAAATCCGGCTTCACCACATTCGGAGGCTGATCGCTCATTGACCAATCCTGTTGCATGACGAAGAGTCGCCCAGGATGCCAATCCGGTTTGAAGTCTTTTTAGTTGCCAAAGGTTCTTGTCGAGATTGTTATTGGCTGAACTGACGGTGTCGGCCCATTGAACTGCAAGGGCAGTTATCCAGCGGTCGTACAGATTTGAGTTTTTTGAGTTGACTCTGGCCAGGGTTGTGAAATTGTCCTGAAGATTACCAATAACCTTTCTTAAAGGCGGGTACCTTTCAAAATCATCTTTCAAGATGGAGGTAGCCAACCCATTTCCCAATGATGCTGCAAGATCAAGGCCTGATGGAATTAATCGCATTCCTCCCGGCCCTTGAACCTGAAGTTCGACAGGCAAGAGCTCATGATATACCGTTGAAAATAGAACTTCATTGTCAAAACCCCAGGAAAGTGGGAACATTGAAAGATTTGTGCCGGGGTTCTTATTATAAAGTGGCGGACTGTTTTTCACCTGTTTCCATACCAGAGGGCTTCGGGATGGTGATATAAATCCCATATAGCTTTCAATCCATTTTGAAGCATACGACTGTACATCACGAGGTAGCTGGTTAAGCTCCTCCATGATTTGTTGATTGGTATCATAAACAGTTGTGAGATATTTAAACCCCATGAAATATTGCTGCATTTCGGCAGTTGAAGTATAATGGCTTCTGGGTTTCAGTTCGGCATAATCGAAGGCTTTTTTCAGCACATCAGAGTCAAGAACCCCTTGTGCCCCGATAATTCTGACAACCTCCGGATTTTCATTGTTCCCGGAATGAAGATCGGTCAGAGCTTGAAAAACTGGTGACCAGGGGGATACTTTTGAGTTTTCTTTATAATATTGATTTGCTGCATTAACGAATTTCCAAAAGTTTGGAATGGCCTGATCCCGTTCACTAATATAAAGATACCTTCATAGGCTGAAGCATACAGTTCCCAGAAAATATCGGTAGGGATTAAATAGGGCCG
>DYQT01000077.1 GCA_020719165.1 Draconibacterium orientale
ACCGTGCGCGCCATGTCCGCCATAAGTATCCACAATAATCTTGCGTCCGGTAAGTCCGGTGTCGCCATGAGGCCCGCCAATTACGAATTTTCCGGTGGGGTTCACATGAAGTTTGAAGTCGCCCTGGAAAAGTTTCTGAATCCGTGCCGGTAAGGTTTTTTTAACCCTGGGAATCAGGATTTTCTGAACATCCTCCCTGATCTTGTCCTGCATGGCTTTTTCCGCCTCTTTTTCACCGTTTTCTGATGTGGCAGAGGGTTGAATAAAGTCATCATGCTGGGTACTCACCACGATGGTGTCGATCCGTACCGGTTTACCCTGGTTATCGTATTCAACGGTTACCTGCGATTTGCTGTCGGGACGGAGGTATTTCATCAGCTTGCCCTCTTTGCGGATTGCCGCAAGCTCTTGCAGGAAAATATGGGCGAGTTCGATCGACATGGGCATGAAATTTTCCATTTCATTGCAAGCATAACCAAACATCATTCCCTGGTCACCTGCACCCTGATCCTCTTTTTTCTCGCGTACTACACCCTGGTTGATGTCGGCCGACTGCTCATGAATGGTTGAAATCACTCCGCATGAATCGGAATCGAACCGGTATTCGGCCTTGGTATAGCCTATTTCGCGAATAACGCGACGGGCGGTTTCCTGAACGTCAACCCAACCCTGAGTTCGAACTTCGCCCCCACAAACCACAAGCCCGGTAGTCACAAAGGTTTCACAAGCCACTTTCGATTCCGGATCCCATTTCATGAACTCATCAAGCAGTGCATCCGAAATTTGATCAGCTACTTTATCAGGATGTCCTTCTGAAACGGACTCCGATGTAAATAAATATCCCATATAAATGATTTTAGATTGAATAATTTACGAATTACGATTTATTGGTAACGCGTTACGGGTAACGTGTCACGAAAAGCCTGGGATTTGCGATTGACGGGAGGAAATTCTGTTTTAGCATTTTTTTCCAGTGGTTGCAATCAATCAAATCTGTCCACTATTCAGGCTGCAAAAGTAGTAATTTTTTTAATTGGCCAAAAATGTGAACGAAATTTACTTTGTTGAATTAAAATTTCTCATTCGTCATCTTCTAATTTCTTGTCATCTCCTGGAAAACCTCCTCCAGTTTCTGTTCTTCACGGTGTAGCGAAAGAACCGTATATTGATGTTCAACCGCAAACTGGAACACCGCTGCCCTGATATCAGTGCCAGGTGCAGAGCTGAGATGCCAAACGCGGTATTCGGTATTTGGGACCTTCCCCTCCCTTTTTGGGTCGGGATCAGGAGTGGGGTCACTTATATGCGAAACCTCAAGAACTCCAGGTATTGCTTTAAGAAGCGTTCCCTTGACAGGAGTATCGAACTCAACACTGATGACTGCTTTCCCGGTTGTGAGATGCTGCAGGTTTTGTGTCGAATCATCTGCCACGATGCGGCCTTTGTGTATGATGACAACCCTGTTGCAAATGGCTTCCACCTCCTGCATGATGTGGGTTGACATGATTACCGTTTTGGTTCTGCCCACTTCTGTAATGAGATTGCGGATTTCCAATAATTGGTTGGGGTCAAGGCCTGATGTTGGCTCGTCAAGTATGAGCACATCAGGGTCGTGGATCATGGCCTGGGCCAGACCAACGCGCTGCCGGTAACCTTTCGACAGGGCTCCTATTTTTTTATGCTGCTCTGATTGAAGCCCTGTCATTTCTATCATTTCAGAAACACGGCTTACAACATTTTTTTTCACATGGTGTGTTCCGGCAATAAAACCAAGGAATTCCCTCACGTAAAGGTCAAGATATAGCGGGTTGTTTTCGGGTAGATATCCGATTTTCTTTCTCACTTCAACAGATTGCTCAAGCACATCATAACCACATACCGAGGCATCTCCGCTTGTAGGCGGGATGAAGCAGGTAAGAATTTTCATCAGGGTACTTTTACCAGCGCCATTCGGACCCAGCAATCCGGTAATTCCACCGGGCTTTATATCAAGGGTAACGGAGTCCAACGCTTTTTGACTGCCATAAATTTTGGTGATGTTGGAAATGCAGATTGACATACGGGAGTGATTGAAAATGGATGCAAAGGTATATAAAAATTGGCGCACAGGAGGACGATCGGTCAGGAAGCAATGTGGATAGTAGGTCTATCCTTCCACATATTTTCTAAATCCTCCGAGATGTTCCCTGATTTTTCCTGCCAGGAAATAGGGGAGATTGAGCAGATGGTATTTTTTTCCGCGGATGGTTTGCGTTTGTTGCACGGCCAATTTCCCGGCCGATAGTCGCACCGCAAAGGTATGCGGGGCAATATCCATAAACTGATGAAGAGACCGCAAACGTCCGGGTTCCCCCGATTTTACAGTAACAGGAATTAGCAAATCGTTGTATTTAAGCACGAAATCAACCTCCGCGGTGGATTGGGCCTTGTTTCTGATCCAGAAATTAAGCGGAGTCTCATCCCACGCAGCAGGACTTTCAGCTGCCAGAATCTCCTGACCAACAACTTGTCGCGCCACCTGACCTTTAAAAAGGGCATTCATGTCGTGCGACTGATACAGCTGTTTCTGAATTCCGGAGAAATAGTTCACCAACCCGGTGTCAAGCAATTGCAAACGGGGGAATTTTGAGGTGTCCGGCATAACTGGCCAGGTGGTGGTGGTTACCGGCAGGAGCAGGTGAAGAAAAAAAATCCGTTCGAGTGACCCGAATGCCTGTCCTATTTCGCGGCTGCCTTTGTCGAGGTTGCCAAAATGGTTGAAACGGATCCGCGTCGCAGTATAAGGATATATGTTTTGCAAAACTTCGGCGGCCAGATCGCGACTTTTTGTGCCGGCAGTTACATCCTGCAAACAATTGACGAATCGGTCCTCCGTCTTTCTGTAGATGTTTTTCAGCGACGTGAGGTGATGGTTAACTGCGTATTCACTGGTAACCTCGGGCATCCCGCCTATCAAAGTGTAGAGATGAAAATAGCGCAGCAACTTTTCATAGGCGTAATATGGTACAGGTACTTCAATAAACGCCTCCAGTGATGCAGGGTCATCCATAATCATCAGGAATTCTTCAAATGAAAAAGGATACAGATAATATGGGTTCATCTTCCCGTTTTCACGGTTTATCAGGGTTGACAACTCCTTGGTCATCACCGACGAAGTTGCCACAACCAAAGGTCTTCCGGTTTTTGCTTCCGTAAGTCTGTCCGGTTGTCCATTGCTTTGCTCATTTAAAAAACCAGCCGCCCACCTGATGGCAGAAGGGCATTTGCAAATTTCATCAAGTATTACGATTGTGCCGCTTCCCCGGAGCTCTTTGCCTTTTAAAAAACTGATGGCCTTCAAGGTCTCCTCCGGTGATGAATCAAAATTGAAAATCGCCCGATCAACCGTTGTATTCAGATCCAGATGAATCGAGTTGCTGAATTTGCCCGCAAAATCTTTTATCAGAACAGTCTTGCCCACCCCATGGGCGCCAAGGATACAAAAAGACCTGTTTCGTGTGAGACTTTTTGTAAGTAGCCTTTGATACATCATCTCTTTGTCGTTTTTTTCTTAGCAGCTTTTTTTCCGGGCTCTTCAGCAATTATGTCATATTCAGTGCAATATGTGCTGATGATGTCGATAATGTCAGCCCCGAATTGTTTCAGCTTGGCATTCCCGATTCCTTTAATGGTTTTTAACCGGGAAATAGTTGTTGGCAGATTTGTTACCAATTCAACCATCGATTTATACGGTAAAACCATGTAGGTGGGAATGTTTTGGTCGTCAGCAATGCCGTCACGCCACTTTTTAAGCGCTCTGTACAGCTCAGGATGGGGGTTGTCGCTGGAAACCTGCTGTTGTATTGGGCTTTTTTGTTTCACAGCAGGCTTGAAATCAACATCGGCATCCGATCGTTTTTTAATATATAAAATGGTTTGTAAGCCCTGCTGGCAAATTTCAAGACATGAAACCTTGATGAAAACCTCTTTTTGCAATTTCTCCAACGATTCATTGATGAGTTTTTTCACCGCCTTGTTATCAGTTTCAAAAACAACCCGCTCAAAAAAAGTGGTGAAATTCTGTCTGATATAATTGGTGAAATATACCGATGCTTGTTTGGTTCGTTCCTGCAACCCCGTATTATCTTCAGGCAGAACATCAGTACCCATTAATAGATTCATTTGTGATTTGAATTTCTCGCCGATCTGGTAAACATCTTTATCCAGGAGGCCGGTTTTAATCTGCAATTCCGAAATTATCGCATTATCCAGGATATTGATATTTTCAAGAGTGATTTTGAGCAAATTTTCAAACCGGTATTTCAAGAGCTTAAAATCAAACAACTCAAAGAACAGCTCTTTTTGGAAAAGAAATTTCGATTCAAAGAGTTTATCTTGCCCCGGCTCTTCCTGGTGCGATTTGTGGGAGTAGTTTAAAATAAGTGAATCTGTCTTTATTCCCGATACCGAAATCGGGGTGCTTAAAACGATGCCATTGAAGGTTCTGCAGCGGCTGAGCGCCACATAAACCTGTCCAAAGGCAAATGCAGCATTGGCATCAATTATTACCTTGTCGAATGTTAGTCCCTGACTTTTATGGATGGTAATGGCCCAGGCAAGTTTGAGCGGGATTTGTGTGAAACTCCCTACAATCTCTTCTTTAACCTCCTTTGTTTCGTCAGAAAGTGAATATTTGATGTTTTCCCATTTAACTTTTCCAACAATTATTTCGCTGTTGTCGCCCGGACATTTCACATGAACAACATCCTTCTCCATTCGCACTATTTTCCCGATTTTCCCGTTGAAAAATTGCTTTTCGGGGGATAGGTCATTTTTGATGAACATCACCTGCGCATTTGTTTTTAATTCGAGTTCCTGTTCCGTCGGAAAATCATATAGAGGAAACTCTCCTTCAATTTGAGCTGAGAAACATTGCGAAGCTCCTTTTATCTCTTTCAGCTTTGACTGATTCATTTCAAACGCATTTGCATTGTGCGTGGTGAGGGTAATATAGCCTTCGCTGTCGCCGGGTTTAAACCCCGCGATATAGCGGGAGTTTAGTTCAGTTATGGTTTGGTGATCAATTGCATTATCTCTGACTTTGTTTAACAGTGCGATAAAATGGGCGTCCGATTGTCTGAAAATCTCCTTTAGTTCAATGGTGACCGGAGCTGTTTTTTTCAGCGCCAGACTGTCAAAAAAATAGACACTGTCGTAGAATTGTCTCAAAATATTCCATTCCGCATCCTTTATAACCGGAGAGAGCTGATGCAAATCGCCGATCATTAAAAGCTGAACTCCGCCAAATGGCTTATACCGATTGCGGTATTTGCGCAGCACTTCATCAATGGAATCCAGAATATCGGCCCGAACCATGCTGATTTCATCGATCACCAGCAAATCGATGCATTTGATAAGCCTGATTTTCTCTCTGTTGAATTTGCGCTGGAAACCATCGGTTTGAGAACCATGATTCCCTGATTGAACCGACGCCGGGATTGCGGGTGCAAAACTCAATTGGAAAAAAGAATGGATGGTTACACCTCCTGCGTTTATAGCAGCAACACCGGTTGGGGCTACCACTACCATGCGTTTTGGGGTGATTTTCTTCAGGTTATGAAGGAAGGTGGTTTTTCCGGTTCCGGCTTTTCCGGTTAAAAAAATATTTCTATTCGTGTATTGGACAAATTCCGTTGCTAATTGCAGTTGATCGTTTTGGCGATATTCCATGATGCTTATTTTTGACCCCACCCTAAATCCCTCCCCAAACAGGGAGGGACTTACCACCCCTTCCCTTTTTTGGAGAAAGGGTGTATTCCCTCTCCTTGAGGAGAGGGTCAGGGTGAGGTGTGTTGTTTTATAATAAGCCATAAAATTACAAAATAATGTCACACAATAAACAATAACATGAAAAAATCTATTTTTAATGATACGATCGCATTGTTGTTAATAAAATTAGGAATATCTTTGCACCCCTTTTTGGAAGAAAAAGGTTCATTGTTAAAAATAATCAGGAAGAAGCATGAACACGTTAAGTTACAAGACCATAAGCGCCAACGCGGCCACCGTGACCAAAGATTGGGTGCTTATCGATGCCGAAGGGCAGGTTCTTGGCCGACTGGCTGCCAAAGTGGCCATGTTGCTGAAAGGCAAAACCAAGACCAATTACACACCGCATGTTGATTGCGGCGATAATGTTGTCATCATCAATGCCGAGAAAATTCAATTGACCGGCAAGAAGATGGAAGACAAAATTTACCTCACCCATTCGGGCTATCCCGGTGGTCAGAAGGAGGTAACGCCCAGCAAGCTGCTTGCCAAAAAGCCAACAGCCGTTGTAGAGAAAGCCATTAAAGGGATGCTCCCAAAGAATCGCCTGGGTCGCGATTTGTTCCGCAACCTTTATGTTTATGCCGGACCCGAGCATCTGCACAATGCACAGCAACCGAAACCAATGAAATTAACCTCAATCAAGTAATATGGAAGTTATCAACACCCTCGGCAGAAGGAAAACTGCCGTTGCACGAATCTATCTGAAAGAAGGCCAGGGCATCATCACCATAAATGGCCGAGAATTCAAGAACTATTTTCCGACTCCGATTCTTCAATTTAAGGTAACCGAGCCGTTTGAGGTGACCAACAACCAG
The DNA here is from genome assembly GCA_020719165.1 of Draconibacterium orientale. Lineage (GTDB taxonomy): Bacteria > Bacteroidota > Bacteroidia > Bacteroidales > FEN-979 > CAIVAT01. The sequence goes on from DYQT01000077.1 coordinate 6,627, forward strand.
GGCAAATATGATGTGAAGGTTAATCTTGACGGAGGAGGCATCCGCGGTCAGGCAGAAGCTCTTGCACTCGCTATTTCACGGGCATTATGCGAAATTAATGAGGAGCATCGTCCGCCATTGAAGGCAAAAGGTCTTTTAATGCGCGATCCCCGCATGGTGGAACGTAAAAAATTCGGACAGAAAAAAGCCCGTAAAAGATTCCAGTTTAGTAAACGTTAGTATTTTTAGAATTCATAGAATCATTATATGTCAAGAACGAATTTTGATGCATTACTGGATGCAGGTGTACATTTTGGTCACTTGCGCCGCAAATGGAACCCTGCAATGGCTCCCTACATATTCATGGAACGCAACGGGATCCACATCATTGACCTGTATAAAACCATGGCAAAAGTTGATGAAGCTGCTGCAGCTCTGAAACAGATTGCCAAGGCAGGGAAAAAGGTGCTTTTTGTTGCCACCAAAAAACAGGCAAAAGAAATTGTGGCCGAGCATGTGAGAAGAATCAACATGCCATATGTTACGGAGCGCTGGCCGGGTGGCATGCTTACCAACTTTGCCACCATCCGCAAGGCTGTTCGCAAGATGATCTCAATCGACAAACTGATGAGCTCCCCTTCGTACACCAACCTTTCGAAAAAAGAACGGCTTACCATTACCCGTGAACGTGCAAAACTGGAAAAGAACTTAGGTTCAATCGCAGATTTAAACCGTCTTCCTTCAGCAATTTTTATCGTTGATATACTCAAGGAACATATCGCTCTCGCAGAAGCCAAGAAACTTAACATTCCTACCTTTGCAATTGTTGATACCAATTCTGATCCCCGAACAGTTGATTTTCCGATTCCGGCAAATGATGATGCCTCAAAATCAATTTCCCTGATCGTTGACACAGTGGTAAGGGCAATGGAAGAGGGTTTGATGGAACGCAAACTTGATCGCGATAAGCGGGAAGCCAGCGACGAACGTGGTGAAGGCGACGAATACGAAGGCGGAATGGGATCCCACTTAGTGGATGATGATGAGGTGGATGAAGATGGTATAAAAATCGTGAAAAAAGATTTTGTTGATACCAAAGTTGCCAAAATGAAGGGACTGGAACCAGCCCCGGAGGATAAAAACAAACCCGCACGTAAACGGATAAGCAAGCCGGCCGGGAGAAGCAATAAAAAATAATGACGAATGACGAATGACGAATGACGATTTTTTTATTTCGCCATTTCGCCATTTCGCCATTTCGCTATTTTAACTCATTTCAATAATTATACAAATACTATATGAATATTACTGCTGCTGATGTAAATAAATTGCGCCAGATGTCGGGTGCGGGGATGATGGATTGCAAAAAAGCCCTGCAGGAAACAGAAGGTGATTTTGATAAAGCCATTGACTATTTGCGTAAAAAAGGTCAGAAAGTTGCTGGCAAACGTGCCGATCGCGATGCCAATCAGGGTTTTGTTGTTTCAAAAACGACAGAAGATCAAACCTATGGCGCCGTAATCATGGTGAATTGTGAAACTGATTTCGTTGGAAAAACCGAAGAGTTTATTAAATTTTCAAAGGATTTGCTCGAATTGGGTATCACAAACCGCCTTCACAATGTATCTGAGCTGATGCCTTTATCGCTTGGAACAACTACCGTAGAGGAAAAACTGAATGATTTGCTTGGCAAAACCGGAGAAAAAATTCAGATTGCCCATTTTGAGGTGATTGAAGCGCCTGTTGTTTTTGCTTACAACCATTTTGGCAACCGTTTGGCAACCATCATCGGAATGAGCAAAAAAGATGCTGCAAACGTGCTCGAGATTGGTCATGAACTTGCCATGCAGGTTGCTGCTATGAGCCCGGTCGCCGTTGATAAAGAAAATGTAACCCAGGATGTGATCGACAGGGAAATGGAGATTGGCAAAGATATGGCCCGCCAGGAAGGTAAACCTGAAGATATGGTGGAAAAAATCGCCCAGGGCAAACTCCAGAAGTTTTTCAAAGAGATGACCCTCCTGAATCAGGATTTTATCAAAGATTCCAAGAAAACCGTTCGTCAGTACATTGCCGATAATGACAAGGAACTGGCTGTTACCGGATTCAAACGCCTTCAATTAGGCGCATAGTTCTCTGAATAAATTGGAAGGGATTATCTGATAACTTAGATAATCCCTTCTTTATTTAATTCAGGCATTGTCTGCAATGCCTGTTTTTTTATAGTTTGAATTCTATGTCAGGATCTGCAAAAAAGGAAGTAGTTCGTGAGATGTTTGATAATATCTCACCCAAGTATGATTTTTTAAATCATTTTTTGTCTTTTGGCATTGATAGGGCCTGGCGGTCAAAACTGGTTCGAATTTTAAGCGGGTATAAACCGGCAACAGTATTAGATGTTGCGACCGGAACAGCCGATTTGGCCATTGCCATTGCCCGGTTGAGTCCCCGGAAAATTGTCGGGATGGACATCTCCGGGAAAATGCTTGAAATTGGCCGAAAGAAACTCACGGATAAGGGATTGAGTAAAGCAATAACACTTCAGCTTGCTGATGCTGAAAAAATACCTTTTCCAAACAATTCATTTGATGCCGTCACCGTAGCTTTTGGGGTAAGGAACTATGAAAACCTTGAACTGGGGCTCTCGGAAATGATTCGTGTTTTGCGTCCCGGCGGTGTTATTCTGATCCTTGAATTTTCCCACCCCGGTTCATTCCCAATGAAACAGCTCTATGCAGTTTATTCCCGCTATGTTATTCCGCTCACGGGGCGATTGATTTCCGGGAATAACAAAGCATACACCTATTTGCCCGAATCCGTTGCCGCTTTCCCATCCGGGAAAAAGTTTCTTGATATTTTGAACAAGCTTGGCATGAATAATTCTCGTCAGGTAAGCCTGAGCGGGGGAATTGCCTCCATTTATCAGGCGGAAAAATAATTTGCGTAAAACTGCGTTTATCTTCCATTATAATATCATCTCAACTCCTTGAAGATCGAAAGATTCATTACTGCTGCCATGCTGTGCCTGACACTGTTGCTGCCCTTTTCCGGCACGGGGCAGAGGAATGTCGTTTTGAATCAACCCAATTATGACGAGGAGAGTTTGTTCCATTTTGGATTCGTGCTTGGTGTTAATCAAAGTTTTGTAACGATCAGGCCGATTGACGATCTTAGAACCCACAATTTCGATTATACTTATTTACCCGACATTCTGCCAACACCCGATTCTGCAAAAGTTCTTAACATCGGTTCCACGCCAATTCCGGGGTTCGTTATCAGCATTGTCGGGAATATGCAAATGGGGAAATATTTTGAGTTGCAATTCGTGCCATCCCTGGCATTTGGCGACCGCTCTATCAATTATGATCTGGAAACCTACACAACCTTTGCAGGAGGGGATACCACCCAACGATTCACCGTTATTAAGAAAATCCCCTCCACCTACATAAACTTCCCGCTTGAAATCAAATACAAATCGTTGCGCTATAACAATTTCAGGCCTTATCTTTTAGGCGGGGCACAATACTCCCTCGATCTGGCATCCCAGGCCAAAAAAAGGGAACAGAAAAACCGGAACGAAAAGGTTGTCAAATTTAACTCCAACGATGTTTATGCAATTGCAGGTGTAGGGTTTGACCTGTACAATGAATGGTTTAAGTTTGGGTTTGAAATAAAAATGATGTACGGCATCATGGACGTGCTGAAAAGGGAAAACAACATTTATACCGAGTCGATAGACAAGGTAAGCTCGAAAATTTTCCAGGTTTCATTCACCTTTGAGTAGCCTTGTATTCTCCCCCATTATTCTTATCTTTGTTGGTCAAAAGAATGCAGATGGAAAAAATAGCTGTCTTCCCGGGCTCATTTGATCCCATTACACGGGGTCATGAGTCGATTATCAGAAGGGCGCTCCCTATTTTTGATATGGTAATTGTGGCCATCGGTGAAAATAGCGGGAAGAAACCCTATTTTACCTTGAACCAGCGGTTGGAATGGCTGGAGATGATTTTTAGCGATGAACCCACGGTTAAAATATCAACCTTTACCGGCCTGACCGTTGACTTTTGTCGAAAGGAAAAGGCTGATTTTATTTTACGGGGACTCCGGACGGCGGCCGATTTTGAATTTGAGCGGGGCATTGGTCAAATGAATAAAATGATGTACCCTGACCTGGAAACGGTTTTTTTGCTATGTGAGCCTCAATATGCCTCACTGAGCTCCTCCATTGTGAGAGATATTATCAGAAATGGCGGAGATGTGAAGCAGTTTTTACCGGAAGGGGTTGACCTGGGTTAGAAAGTATTCGTTAGCTCGCTTTTGCCTTGCATTTTACGTTTAAGCTTCAGGATAAATTAACGAGGGCTTATTGGCAACATTATAAATCTCGATTCCCGTTTTATTTATTTCCTGAATAAAACCTGAAGGGTCATGTTCTTCCTCAATCAGGATCGGTTCAATTAAACAGTCAATTTCCCGTCGAAGTTGCCACAATACAGGTACGACCTCAAAGAATCCATCGGTCATGTTCTTTACCACAATAGCAACATCAATATCACTTTCAGGTCTGGCGTTTCCTTGGGCATAGGAGCCAAATAATACGATTCTTGAAACCTCGAACCTGTTAGTGACTAAGGCGGAATAACGCTTTACTTTTTCAATAACTGTTGTTTGATCCATTGTTGAAATTGGTTTGTTTGGGTTAAAAGTTGCTTGCATTTTAGTTCAGACAAATCTTTTAACAACCGTTCTTTGTATTCAGGATATCTTGCCTGAATATTAAGAGGCTCAATTTTATCTAAGAACGATTTCTGCTCTTCTGTCATAAATCCGGCAAGACCGGTCTTTTCTGATAAAAAGGCAAGGTTGTGGGTGTACGGGGGCAGAATTCCGATTGCAGCTACAAAGTATGCTTTAAGGATTTTTTCAATAGTTTGATGACACATAAAGCCAACATATAAATATCGTTTACTTCGAAGCATTGCTTTTGCAGTTTCAAAATCATATTCTGAAAGATCAATCCAATATTTTACATTTTCTTTCATTGTAGTCACAGCAAGAGTATACAAAAGTACGAATTAGTATTGATTTTATCATGGTTTGACGGATATATCGCTATTCCCTCCCTTTTTCTTACCTTTGCGGATTAAACCAGCTTAATATGAATTTTACCGTGAAGTTTTTGTGCATTTTATTTCTTGCAGGGTTATACTGCCCGATAAAGATATTTGCCCAAACCACCGTTATCAAAGGCATGGCCCCCGGCGCTGAACGGAAAATCATCAGAATCCACACACCGGGAGACCAGATTACCTTCTGGGAAAAACAACTTGCCGTTTCAAAAGTTGATTCAACCGGCCATTTTTCAATGTCGGTAACCCTTGATGAAACAATCATTGTTACGATATCCATTGATTTTCATAAAGCTGACATGTTTCTTGAGCCTTCAAAAACTTACGATCTGAGGATATCTCCGATGGAATATGATGATTATACAGAGGTAAATCCGTTTATCCAGTCGCAGAATTTAACAATTGAATTGCCCGGAAATGACGCTCATGAACTAAATGCCCTGATTGGCTCCTTTAATTCCATCTATTCCGGGTTTCTGATGACCAACTTCAACGCCCTCTACCGCGACCGGAAAAAGGTGTTGCTCGATACCTTCCGCCTTCAGATAGATCAGCATTTTGGCTCTGAAAAGAATACCTATTTTCTTGATTATACCGCCTATAAACTTGCCTCTCTCGAACAACTTACCCAGTATTATAATCAGGCATTCCTGGCTAAAAAGTACTTCACAGATAAACCTGTACTCTATAACAATGTCGAGTACATGGATTTTTTTAACAATTTCTTCACCAAGTTCATTACTGCAACCTCCAATACGATCCGCAAAATTGATCTTCATGTTATTCTTCATGGGCCTGATCCCTATAAAAACATGATCAAGGCCATGAAGACCGATTCTATCCTTAAAAATGAACAACTATGCGAACTGGTTATGCTGAAGGGGCTTATGGAGCTGTATAACACCCCTTCCTACAATCAGGAGGAGGTTCTTGCGGTAATCGCCGAAACCAAAGTGAAGACGAAATATCCCGAAAATCGCGTGGTTGCCGAGGATATGATAAATTTACTCACAAAACTCAAACCAGGAACTCCGGCTCCTGAATTCACCCTGCTAAACCGGGAACAAAAGAATGTTTCGCTCAAAAGCCTGCGGGGGAAGCCGGTGGTGCTCGGTTTCTGGACTACCTATTGCGAAGGTTGCCTGTCGGAGATGGACCTGATCAAGCCCTTATATGACAAATACCGGGAAAATGTCCATTTCGTCAGCATTTCAGCGGATCATTACTTTGGCAAAATGCTTATTTTTATCAACCTGAAGAGGGATTACACCTGGGCTTTTCTTCACATCGGGGATCAGTCGGATGTTTTAAAAGACTATGATGTACGGTCATATCCATTGTTTGTTCTGATCGACAAAGATGGAAAAATCAATAAATATCCTGCCGGGCAACCGAGCGGCGATTTGGAATCTGAAATACAAAAAATTCTGGAACAATAAGACAAGAATATGTTAGATTTTTTAAAAAAAATGTTGGGAAATAAGTCTCAGCGTGATATCAAGAGCATCAATCCGATGGTTGACAAAGCGCTGGAGGCCTGGGAGAAGATTAAAAATGTTTCGAACGATGAGCTTCGCGCTTACACCCATTCGTTTAAGCACAGGATAAAGGAATACCTGGCGGCAAAGCACCAGGAGATAGACGAGCTTAGAGAGCAACTCAATTCGGATGAAATCGAAATTGACGAAAAGGAGAAGCTCTACGCGGTTCTTGACCGTCTGGAAAAGGAATCCTACGAATTAACCCAGGAAGTTTTGCGGGAAATTTTACCGGAAGCCTTTGCCGTGATGAAGGATACGGCGAGGCGGTTTTTTGAAAACGAATTTATCGAAGTTACTGCCACACAGTTCGACCGGGATCTTGCTGCACGAAAAGACAGTGTGCAGATTGATGGCGACATTGCCCGCTTTCGGCACAACTGGATGGCAGGCGGTAACATGATTACCTGGGATATGGTGCATTACGACTGTCAGCTCATCGGAGGGGTGGTGTTGCATGAAGGTAAAATTGCCGAAATGGCGACCGGGGAGGGTAAAACACTTGTGGCCACACTGCCGATGTACCTCAATGCATTGCCGGGCAGAGGGGTGCATATCGTTACCGTGAATGACTATCTTGCCAGGCGTGACTCGGAGTGGATGGGGCCCCTGTTTGAATTTCACGGGTTGAAAGTTGATTGCATCGATCGTCATGAACCCAATTCACAGGCACGTCGCGATGCTTACCCGGCCGATATTA
>DYQT01000078.1 GCA_020719165.1 Draconibacterium orientale
TTGTTTTCTGCCGGAAAGGCTATGGTCAGGATTCCCCCGGGGATTTCGACTGACAGCGCTTCAAACACCGAAAGGCTTTTAAACAGTGAGCGTTGTAACTGTTTGGGTTCATTGGCCAGGAGTTCAACGGATTCAATTTCATACCAGGCTGCCGGCAGGCGAAACCCCAAACCGATGGCCTTTCCGGCGGCCTCCTTTGCTGTCCATAGGAGATGGGTTAGCATGGCAGAATCTCCATCGCGTCGACATAGTTCTTTTTCATGAGCGCTGAGGATGGAGGCAATGATGGTTTTGTTTTGCTCCGAAATACTTTCTGCATCGATGCCCATCGGAACCGACATCGGAAAACATAAGCCGGCATTCCACGATTCGTTGTGGGAAATGGAGATGCCGTAAGGGTGGGGGAGGCCAGCCATTCCCGGCTTGCCGAACGAGCCGGCCGTGATACGGAAAGATGCGGAAGGAATATCCGGGAAGACCCTGGCAATGGCCATCTTCGCGGCAATCCTTCCATTCAGGTAAGATCTTCTGCGGATGCCGGCAATAAAAATTTCGCCGGTTTTTATCTCCACAGGATGAAGGAGATGGCTGGCCATGGTGTTGAGATCTTCGTCGCTGAGTGACGGAGTAAGCGCGAGACCAACCCTCAATTCTTCATCCCCAAATGAAAAGCTGATGCATGATTGAAATATTTCAGATTGTTTTTTCATAAGATGATCTGTTGTCTGTTATCTAAGGCAATCAGTCAAACCCTCAAACACCTGGTCTATTTGGAAAGGTTCACAAGATCCTGTGAAACAGGAATCCCCGCCATTTTCATGCTTTCAATTACCAGCAGCGCTTTTGCCCGCTGCTGGGTTTGAAAGTAAACCATGGCCAGGTTGTGGTTGGCTTGCTGGTTTCCCGGATCAAACTGTGTAACCTGCCTGAGGTAATGTGTGGCGCTGTCAAATTTCGACCGCTGCCAGGCCGACTCGGCGAGTTTAAAATATACATCCGCCAAAACATTCACCGCTGCTTTTCGATCCGGCTCGAGTTCAATCCCCTTTGAAAGGTATTTTGCGGCACTGTCAAGCTTTTTTAGCTCAAAAAAACACCGCGACAAATTGAAATAAAGATCGGGGAAGCTCGAAAATGCAAGTTCTTTCGTGTAATAATAGATTGCTGAATCAATTTTTTTATTGCGGTCTGCCATAATGCCCATCCAGTAGTTCACCAGCATCTCCTGTGAATTAATGGCATATGCCTGCCTGATGTATTTCTGACGGAGCGTTGAATCTTTCGACTGAATACCCTGGTTCAACTTTGCAAATGCAGATGTGGGCGAATCGGATACAGCGGTATCCCAGAAAGTTTGCCGGTCGCGGTAGCATTCGAGACGGATAAACGAATAGGTCATGAAGATCAATAAAATGCCGGCAGCAACTGCAAGGGTGTTTTTGGGAGCCCACTTTTCGGTAAACAACAGGGTCTGACTTAAAACAAGCAGAATGCCAATGAACGGAAGGTACAACCGATGCTCATACAGCTGGTCGTTCAACTGTTTGGGAACGAGCAGCACCGGAAGCAGGCAAAGAAAATACCACAACACCCCGATGATCACCAAAGGCTTTTTAAAGCTTTTCGAAATTGCCACAAGGGCTACCAGGGTTACCAGCGCAAGCGCTCCCCAAACCCATGTGATATCTTCGAATTGAGGCACAGCGGATAGGTTGAACGGGAAAAATATTTTGCCCAGATATTGAAGAATCGCCGGGATGCGGTAAATGCCGCTCTCCACCATCTCCCGGAAGAGCATGCCCTGATACGACGGACCTGATGAAGCCCTGAGCGCATACCAGATAAACAAAGCCAAAATCCAGGAGGCGAACAGCGGCCACATCTTTGAAATTTTAACGGAGAATACAAAGCGGAGCAGCAGGAAGGCAATCACCGGGATCATGACTGCTGTCTCTTTGGTAAGTAAAGCCAGCAGAAAGGTGAGAAACTGGGCGAAAAAGAGGTGGATTTTGGATTTCTGGAAGTAGTCGATGGTGAAAATCAGGGTGGAGAGGAAAAAGATCATCAGAATCAGGTCATTTCTCCCCGGGATCCATGCAACCGTTTGGGTAAGAACCGGGTGAATGGAAAAAAGCAGCGCCAGCAGGAGTGAGGGTGTTTCGGGTATTTTACATCTCTTCAGGAAAACAAACAGCAGACATACCGAGATAATGTGAAAAATCAGGCTGAACAGGTGATAACCCCATGGTTTTACTCCGAACAGCTGATTTTCGAGAATCATGTCGATCAGAAAAACAGGGCGGTAGTATATGTCGTTTTCCGGAACAAACAATCCACGGTTGAACACGGCGAAAATGTTTGCCGGGTTTGCATTAAAGCTGGCATGATCCACCACAAAAAACTGATCATCGAGGGCCGTGAAATCAAAGAAGATAATTTTTACATATACGAGTAGGGGCAGCAGGATCAGCCATACAAAAGGAGATTGCCAGATGGGGCGGGCAGGTTCAGTGTTGATTCCCGGCGATTTTTTCAGATGAGGTTGCGGTTGCCGCCGGGGAGGATGGGCTTTTACCATGGATAAAATTTTGGTAAAAATAAAAAACAAATTTAGTTGATAGTACGGTCAATACTTGTTTTGATAGCAAAATTACCTGTTTCGAAACAGTATCTTCCGAATATTATACTTGGGTGTATTTTTTCTTTATTGGCCAATTGAACCATTTCATATTCTGTTGACGAATAATTAAACTCTGGGTTCCGATTGAAGAAATCCTTCCAAATTAAATCATGCAAAAAACATTGTTGGGCAAAACGATGTGCGTCTTGTTCTTTGTCAGAAGCAGAACTATTTGGGTATTCAATATCCAAAAAATCACTGTTAGTATCGGCAATTAAATGGGTGAACACATGACCCAATTCGTGCATGACAGTAAATGCGAAATTATCAAGCAGCTTTTTTCGCATGGTAACAACAATTGTTGGGTTTTCGTTACTCCAAAACGAATAGCCATCAATGGGCGATTGTTTAAAGCTTTCCTGTACTATAAATTTTATACCGTGTTTATTAAGAATTTTCTGTGTGCTATGCACAACATTTTTGTTGGCTCGAAACAATACTTTTAATTCGTCAACAATTACTTCTCGCCATTCCGGGTTAAACACATTAACCGTTTGTGATTTGGCCTTCCATCTTGCCAACTGGCTCCATCCCAAAATGTTTATTTGGTCGTTTTTTAACTTTTCCGACTTTTTATAATATGCCATGTTCTTGTTTATCGAAATCCGCTCTACCAGATGGTCGATAGAGTCGACATCGTATATATCCCAAATACGGGCAATATTATCAGCTAAAGAATTTGACAATAGTCCGAGTTTAGCGAAAATATTTACAGGAACATATTGTTTAATTAAACCCCATATCTCAATTTGTTGGGTTTTACGTATGTTACGCTCCTTTATGCGTGCGCAATCCAACTCATAACCAGCCTGAAAGCGCATCCAAAAATCAGCCGGAATACCCAAAGCTTTTTCTAAAGAAAGTGCTATTTCGGCAGTAACAGCTCTCTTCTCTTTTATCAATTCGTTGAGCATAGTAGGCTGCATATCTATATCCAAAGCAAATTCCTTTTGCTTTATACCACGTGCTTGCAGCTCTTCTTTTAAAACATACCCCGGGTGAGTTGCCTCAAATGGGATGTATTGTTTTGCTTCCATGTGGATCATTTTTTGTAAAGGCTTTTGTGTAAATATAAATATTCGGTATTTGGTGCATCGTACAACAAGTCAACTACTTTACGGTACTGCTTGATTACCTTAGGCTGGAAACGGTACTTTTTACCCGAAGCCTTTCCTTCCTCGGACAATTCACGTAAATACTCATGTTCAAATTCAATTTTCATTCATTGTATTGTTTTGCAAATATACACTATAGTTCAAAATAATTCACTCTTTTAGTGAAATAAATACATGAATCATGATTTGTTTGATTCGTTTGCTTCCAACAGACAGGATTTGTATGTCAGGAGTCATGTGAAGGGAGACTTTCAAGCAGCCGGTAGTCCGATAAATATTCTTTAGCTTCCTTGGTTAAAGGGATAACATCAGATTGGTCGATATATTTTAAGCTGAATTTTCGATTAAGTGTCATAAATAATTTCATACCAAAGGATAGGCGATTAATGTATGAAAAAAGTCCAATTGCACCATAGGATATGGGGTTGTCTTCGGTCTTATAAATGCTTTTAATGTATTTTGCATCCTTGAATATTGTATCAGCTTCGTCTCCAAAAGCAAGGTGAGTTTTCGGTGTTTTGCCCTCCTTAATCAACGCACCAACATTCTTCCCGCTCATAGCAGCAGCCATCGCTCCTCTTCCAATTCCAACCATATTGATATAAGGTGCACCCAGTGCTATTGCTTTAAACATGGTATCTTCCATTGCAATCCCACCAGCAATAGCTATTGCTGGAATCCAATTCCCCTCTTTTGCCATATCCTTCATCATTATATTTACTATTTTTTCTAAATCAACTGTTGGATGGCTCCATTCATTCATCATTTTACACGGACTATTTCCTGTTCCACCGCCAGCTCCATCAAAGGTAATTAAGGCAACTTTATTTTTTGATGCAATCTGTATCACGCGTCGTATATCTTCTACATCATATCCTGCCATCTTAAACAGGATATTGTCAGCACCAAGATCTCGGTATTTTTTTATCAGTTCTTCAAGTATAGTCTCATTCCACATCGGTAAACGACCATATTGCATGAAATGAAAACCATTTCCACTTTCAAAAGCCTCTTTTACCCCCTCATCCATCGGGTTGGGAAAAACCAAATATCCTTTGTTTTTTAGGGATACTGCTTCAGCATACGAATACACGGGAGCAACATGCTGAATTCCTTTTGCTGCCTGTCCAAACTTTATCTCAATGGTTTTAATCTCAAAGTTTTTTAATGCGTACTCAGCCGTGCCAACTACAATATCATCGGCGTTTACTTGCAACACAATATCTCCATATCCTGTTTCAAATCTTCTGAAACAATCAATCATTCTGCCAAGAATAGGTGCATGAACCACTTTGCCATTGCTGTCATGTTTTAAATCCAAATCTTTGGTAACAGCATTTTCACCAATTACAACCATCACTCCGGCCATAGCTGCTCCCGAGTAATAGTCTTCCCAATTTAATTTCACCATTGCAGGCAATATAATAGGAGCCTTTAATTTAATCTTGTTTACATAGCCAATTTCACAGGAAATATCTGCTGAATGGACATTGGTTTGTTCAGCATCCTCAGCTGCGCCAACTGCGCCAAATACCCGGCCATTAATGTTGAAATGTGAAAAATCAAAAGGGTATTTTTTTTCAGATGCAAACTGTTGGTTGTTTGTATTATACGGATAGGCAACCTCTGATCCTCTGATGGCAGATAAACCTATTTCACACAAACCCGTGCATGTATCGGAGCATACCGAACACATCCCCGAAACATCACAAATATTATCAGGGGTTCTAAGTTTCGTATTGGTAAAAGGTGTTGATAATTTTGGACTTAATGACATAATAATCTCCTCTCTATGGTTTAATTTTCATTACTCAATATTGACATTTTTGGTAATCAGGATTGACACACAAACTCATCCAACAGCCAAAGGTAATACATCGTAACAATGGTAAAACAGGAAAATAAAAAAAAGTAATTTTAAGCAGAAATGCCTTAAGTTCGCAAACTGAACACCTTTAAATGCCGCAACCGATTCGCAACATCGCTATTATGGCCCATGCCGATGCCGGGAAGACCACCATTACCGAGCAATTCCTGTTTTTAGGCGGACAAACCCGGCAACCAGGGAATGTAGATCAGGGCACGGCGCAAACAGATTTTCTGCCGGTAGAGCAGGAGCGGGGCATTTCGGTGCGGTCGGCGCACACATCGCTGGTTTGGAATCATACACGCATCAATCTCATCGATACCCCCGGCCATGTTGACTTTTCGTCCGATGTGGAACGTGTCATGCGTGTTCCCGACGGGGTTATCCTGGTTCTTTCTGCGGTAGAAGGGGTGCAGGCTCATACCGAAATCCTGTGGGCTGCGTTGCGCGAACGGCATATCCCGGTAATCTTTTTTATCAATAAAACAGACCGTATTGGAGCCGACACCGGTTCAGTGGTCCATTCTATTCAGCATGAATTGGGTGTGCAGCCACTTTGTCTGCAGGAGACTTCCGGTGAAGGGGCGAATGGGGTTTCCATTACACCAATTTGGGACGAAGCTGCGATGTGCGATCATGTCGTTGAACATCTCGTTGCTACCAGCGATGTCATGCTGAACCAATATCTGGAGGGACAGGTTCCCTCCTTTTCTGAGCTCAACAGTCGGTTGATACAGCTGATCCAGACCTGTGAAATTTATCCGCTGCTGTTTGGATCGGCAAAACTTGGGTTGGGGATGCTGGAATTGCTGAATGCGGTGGTAAATTATTTTCCTGCACCGGGAGGTGGTGCCAATAACCCCTTATCTGCGCTGGTTTATGGCATCGGACATGACCGGATCATGGGAAAAATTGCCCATATTCGCCTGTTTGACGGGCGTATAACAAACCGGGAGGTGATAGTGAATGCCACCCGGGAGGTTGAAGAGAAAGTAACCCAGGTTCGCCGGATTTTCCCGGGAAGATATGAGGATATCGGCACCGTTGAAGCGGGTGATATTGCCGGCATAAGTGGATTAACCAGTGCGCAGGTTGGCGATGTACTTGGATGTGTCCATGAAAATATTCCCGCGGAGGTGAAATTGCGCACACCCTTGCTCACCGTGCAGGTTAAAGCTGTTAACCAAAAGGATTATCCTGCACTGGCCGAGGCGATGCTGGAACTTGCCACAGAGGATCCCGCCCTCGACTTTGAATGGCTGCGTGAAGAGGCAGCGCTCCACGTGAAAATTATGGGTTGGATCCAGATGGAGGTATTGGAGAGGATTCTTTCCGATCGGTTTGGCATTGCTGCCAGGTTTGAAAATCCGACGGTAATTTACAAGGAGACACCTGCAGCTGCAGGGGAAGGTTTTGTGCAATACTGGATGCCGAAACCCTGTTGGGCCGTGATGAAGTTTCGCATCGAACCCGGTGAACGGGGAAGTGGGGTGACTTTTCAAAGTCGGGTGCCGGTGAACGACATTCAGCAGAAATACCAGAACGAAGTCGGAAGATCCATCTCCGTTGCGTTGAAACAAGGAATTAAAGGTTGGGAAGTTACCGATTTGATTATCACGCTCATTGAAGGCCATGACCATCCATTGCATTCCCGTCCGGGCGATTTTACCGTTGCAACCCCGATGGGGATCATGAATGGCCTGCAAAATACCGGAACAACTTTTCTTGAACCGATGATTCGTTTTCAAATACAGGCGCTGGAAGATTTGCTTGGTCCGATTACCAGCGATATAACCCGGATGCGCGGTACTTTCGATAGTCCGGTCATCGAAAACGGGCGATTTACGATCAGTGGCATCGTACCGCTGGCTACATCACTTGATTTTCCGGTAAAGCTGAGTTCCCGTTCGGGCGGAAAGGCAAGAATATCCACGCATTTTTGCGGATACCGTGAATGTACCGATGAACTGGGGGTAATTCGCCCCTATAAAGGCATCAGTCCGCTGGATACGGCTAAATATATTCTCAAGGCAAGAAAAGCGATCCAGTGAAAATCGTCCCTTTCAGATCTCTTTTTTCTGATCTTTCTCCAATTTGCTGATCCGGGCTTCCAGTTCCGGAAGATTGCGGAAAAGTACCGTTGATCGTCTGAATCTGGATACCTCCAGCGCAGGTATCCCGAGGTATGCCTGGCCGGGCTTGGTCAGGCTTTTTGAAACACCCGTAGCGCCGCCCAAAATTGTACCATCGGCAATGGTGACATGTCCCGTCATGGAAACGTGCCCGGAGATCATGCAGTTTTTTCCGACTTTGGTTGAACCGGCAATTCCTGTTTGTGCGGCAATCACAGTGTTTTCGCCAATTTCCACGTTATGCGCCACATGCACCATGTTATCAAGTTTCACCCCCTGCCTGATGATGGTCGATCCGAAAGTGGCGCGGTCGATGGTGCAGTTGGTGCCGGTTTCAACATCATCTTCGATGATCACATTCCCGATCTGGGGTACTTTAACATTTTTCCCATCCTGCTGGTTGAACCTGAAGCCATCGCTCCCCACCACGGTTCCTGCATGCAAAATGCAGTTTTTCCCGATTTTGTTGTCAGAATAAATTTTTACCCCTGAAAACAGGATGGTATTGTCGTCAATTGTTGTGTTGTCGCCAATTGACACCTGCGGGTGAATTTTTACATTTTTGCCAATTACCACGTTCTCGCCGATTACGACATACTCCGCAACATAAACATTGTTGCCCAATTTAGCCGATTTTGCAATGGCGCTGAGTTCGGAGATGCCTGATTTGTCGTTTTTTATCTGATTATACACTTCCAGTAACTTTGCAAAGGCCAGGTCAGCGCTGTCGACACGTATCAGGGTTGCCCCGACAGGGTTTTCGGCAACGAAAGTTTTGTTTACAATGACAACAGAGGCTTTCGTAGTGTAAATATAGGGCGTATATAATGGATTGGCCAGAAAAGAGAGTGTACCGGGTTCTCCCTCTTCAATTTTCGACAACCTGGTAATCACGGTTTCCGGATCACCTTCAACGGTACCGCCGAGCATGCCGGCAATTTGATTTGCTTTAAATTTCATATCGTGGCTGATTTTAGTTTTTTATCTGAATTTTACCATTTTACTTTGGTATAAATAGCAATCGTCTGCACTGTACACACAAACGAAATCTTCGGAAGTAATTTTATGAATGTTGCTGAAAAACCAATCTTTCTCCGGTTTTATCTGACCTAAGACGAAAATATAATCGATCCGCAGGAATGGATTTCCTTTTATGAGTTCGAAATTGATATATTTTTCGGGTGTTGCCGGGTTGCCCACATAATAATTTGGCTTTCGCTTTTCATTCCATTTTACGGGGAAATATCCCGACTCACATTCGTAATTATACACCATGACGATGGGCTTGTCAACAGAAATGTAATCGACAAAATGGCCGGTAAACCAATTGTCCATGCAATAAATCGGAAGCACCAGGCTGTTTGGGGCAACAAAGTCAGCGGCTTTGTTGCAGGCCACAGCCAGTTTTCCAAGATCTCTGATGGTCGGGGTGTAATATCGGATAAGCATGGTATTAACATAAAGGCCCGTGATAGCAGCCAGCAATCCAAAGTACCAAGGTATCCGGAGCGTTGAAATCCACAGGATGGTGATCAGAAAAAAGATGAATTCGATGCGGAGGCTGGTGTAACTGGCAGTTCCATAGGCATCGGGCATGTAAAAATAGAGTGACAGCAGTACCAACATGGCGACCAGCAGCCACCAGAAGTTTAATGCTGGCAGCAGATGTGATTCTGTTTGTGATTTCTGAATGGTTTTTTTTGTGAATGTTCTGGCAATTCTGATGAGAAAAGCAATCAACCCGACTCCCGCCAGCGCAACAAACAGATAAAAAAGAATGGTGGTTATTTTCCCTTCTATAACGGGGTTGAGTGAGATGAGCGGGCGAACTGTGATAAGAAAGTTTATTAGTTCCGGCTTGCCGATATAGGCAATTTCACGGATGCCCGGCCGGGCGTAAAAGAAATAGACAAAAAGTATGAGTGGAAATATGGCCGCAATGGTGAGGGTGATCGATTTTTTTATGAATTGCTCCAATATGACTTTTTTGTCACTCTCCTTGCAAATCAAATCATGGCAGGCTCTGACGATGATATGCAATGTGATGGAAATCAGCAGTATTCCAAAAATAACGATGTGTGAGAAGTAGGTAAGTGCCACCAGGATCGCCAGCATGAGTATATGCCGCCGGGGCCAGGTGTTGTGATCGTGTCGCAACCAGTTATTCAATGTAATGAGAAATAGCAGAATGGCGATGCAAAAATTAAAAAATCCAAAGAAAAAAAACATCGAATGGGTAAAGGGAAAGATCAGAAAACTGAAAAGTGTGTTTTTGGGGGATACTGTTTGAACCAGGTTACGGAAGGCAAAAGGGATGCCTGTCATCAAAATCAGTATCAGAATTTTTTCGGCCAGAAATGCCGGCACAACCAGGGTGAAAATGGATATCATAAAATGGGAAGTCCAATTGGGTACCGGCTCGGGATTGATCTGAAAAAATTGATGAAACAGCTGGTTATTGTGGAAAACAAGCTGGTTGATGATGTTGGAATTGCTGAGATGAGAGGCTCCGTCCATGCTTGGGAAAAACCTGGTTGCAACGAAAGGCAACATGTTCGCAATGGTCACGATTGTGAATGCCAGCAGCTCTGCACGATGCCATTTTTGGGATTTATCCATTGGGGAAGTAAGCTATATTTCAGTTTGGAACAACAGAAAATCGCGGATCAACGGGATTTCCCGGGCGGGGATACCGTTTTTTATCAGAAATTGCGAATCTTCATCAAATGCCTGAATCAGGTCATTTCGGCCCGTGGTATTTTGGAGGAGCGACAGCCGGTAGAGGTGCAAGGCCTCTTTTTGTTGTCCGACACAAAGTTTGACATGGCCGGCGTTCATCAGGTCATAGGCCGAAGGGTTTGAGCCAATGCTCAGGATTTGAGCATAAAGCTCCTCGGCAAGGTCAGGTTTGCCAAGCACGAACTGGCAATAGGCGATGGGCCTCAATATTTTAAGGTTATCGGGACTGAAAAACCGGAGTTTAGCATATTGGTGGAGTGCGTTTTCGTAATCTTTCAGGTTAAGATAACATTGTCCGACCTGCATCTGCAACGAAACTTCGTCGGGTTGAAGCGATGCCGCATCTTTAAAATAGATGAGTGCCATGGTGTAATCTTTCAGCTTGAGGCAGCACCATCCGAGTTTTTTCAGAATCCACAGCCGGTCAGCATCATACAGTTCAGCTTTTTTATAATATTCGATGGCCTTTTTAAAGCGGCCGGTTTTTTGATAGCAATAGCCGATTTTCTCAAAGTATTCATTGCCGGGACCATTTCGTTCCATGATATCCTCATAAGCATCAATTGCTTCATAATAGTGGTCGTTGTCGAAATGGAAGGAGGCAAGTTTTTCAGAAAACCCGTCGCGGTTAAAGCATGTTGTATAGAAATACAATTTATTGAGCCGGATCCTTCGTTGAAAAATATCGTCAAACTCATATTTGGATGGAAATAGTTTGAAGAAGCGGTAAAGATCCTGGATGTATTGAATGAAAATGGAATTGTTAACCAGGGTTTGATCGAGCAGTTGCTCCTCCGATGCCATCTCTTTCATTTGGGCAAACTCTGCCTCGAAATTTGCAACAATCATCGTGCGCTGCTGATCGGGGATGGATTTGAAATTGATGGCAAAGGAGTATTTGTCGGAATTGCATATGTAAAAAGCCTTTTCCAGACTTTCTAAAAGCCTGTTGTTGATGTTATCAGTATCCGGGAAACTGTTAATAATTTCAGGATGATCGCGGTGAAAAGGGGCAAACCAATTGCTCATGAAATTGAAAAAATCGAATCGTTTTAATTGCTGGAAGGTGCTCATAAAGACATCGCCACCCTCCATTTGCATTTTGGAAAATTTTTCGATTTTCTCAAAAAGGCCCGGAACCTCTTCGATCATATCCTTCCATCCTGGGTTTTTCCCTTCAAGTTCTTCATCATCTGTCAGATCGTTCAGTTGCAGTTTGTCTTCGATTTTTGGCATCATCTTTTTCATCTCCGGCAGCACCTCTTCCTCAAATTCGCGGGTGATTTTATCGGTCTCCCTGGCCATGAGGAGTTGCCTCAGGATCAACTCTGTTTCAGGGATGATTGTCTCATCGGAGGCCAGATTTTTGACCTTTTCAATGAAGAGTGGAAAGAAGATTAGCCGCTTATCGTAGGCAAGCATGCTGATGATCAGTCCGGTGAGTGCGCGTTGGTACACCTGGTTTTCGTGGGTGTTAACGAATTCGAGCAACAGGAGAAGCTTGTTCTGATCAAACTGATTGAGAACACTCAGTGTGAGTGCGCTGACAATCATGCACTTCACATGCCATTCGATCTGTTGCGACCGGCTGATTTGCTGAATCAGATCGATATGTTCCCGGGTAAGTTTTCCGGTTAACCAAATCGCCTTAAAAATCTGATCAACCTGTTTCACAGGCAGGAGGTTGGTTTCATCCATCAGCTTTTTTACCTCCCTTTGAAAGAACATCTCTTCAATTTTGCTGACCATTGCCTGCGGATCTTCCCCAAATTCGATCTGCAGTTTGCTACGCTCGTATCTTTTTGTAGTTAGTTCAATATTGAGGAGACTTTGCCTGATATCATCGGCCATGCCCAGCATGGATGTGCTGAGGCCATCGAGGATAGATTGCTGCTGTGGGTCAAAATAGCCGTCGAAAGCATAGCGCAGCAACGTTTTATAGTTTTCGGAAATTGTTTCCAACTGGTAGTAATAGTCCCCTTTGGTGGTAAACCGAATTAATTTTTCAAGTTCATCCAGGGCATTTTTTAACTGGCGTGTGAAAATCATCTCACACACTTTCTGATACCGTTGTTCAATCTCTTTGCGAATCATATGGTATTATTAACAGCCATACAAAAATAACACTTAAAAACGGACACCCGTTGTAAAAATCAGCAGGTTCATGTAGTCACTGGTGTTGGAATAAAATACTTTGTTCCCCTTGTTTGACTGGAGGTACTTGTATTCCATGCGAATGTATGCGATTTTTACGGGTTTGTATTCAAGGCTCACCGATGTTCCGTTGGTCGTTAACCCGGTTGTTTTTCCTTCGTAGGTATAGGGTCCCGAAAGAAAGCCATTGGGATCATAATAATATTCGTAGCGTCCGGCAATCGAAAAATTGTGCAGAAAACGATACCTGCATTGCAGCCATCCTGAGCACATAGAGGCAATTTTATTCGTGTCGGGAGCCATCTGGGAGTTTGTTTGGAAGCCAAAATCGAACTGGCCAGTTATGTTGATATTGTCATGGGGGTCATATACGATGAGAATGTCGTTGTAAAGCAGGTTACTTTTGAGTGTTGCATTCCTTAAAGCCTGGTTGCCGAATAAATTGTTATAGGAGATGGTGAGGTTTTTCAAAGGCATGTAATTTATAAAGAGAATTCCCGACAGGATGTTGGAATGCTGGTAGGCAACCGAGTATGGATTTCCAACCATAAATCCGGCATCAAGTTTTTCAGAAAACTTGTACGAAAATTTCATGCCCAGCACGGCTCCCGGTTCGAAATAGGCGCAAACAGAGGCGGAACTGATAATGTTGATCACAGGCCATGCAGATTCGCAACCGACTGGGGTGAACATATAACCGACATCTACCCACATTTTTTTCGAAATCCTGAATCCAACTGCGGCCTGGCGTATGTTTTTAATCCACTGTTTCTCGGGAGATGCTAGCAGGTTGGGCGCATCACCAAACTGAAGCTGTATTTTTCCTCTCACTTTTTCGGCATCATAAAACATCTCAATGGCTGCAACATTCAACCTTATATGGCCTGTCATCGGACAGTTGGCAAAAAAAGGGACAATGTTGGTTGTGTCGGTATTGTGATCAAGTTCCAAATTTACATAAGTGTCAGCGTAGAAACCGATTTTAAAATTTTTGAAATTGTTTAACATCTTTGTCGTAAGCTCATCTGTCAGACTGTCGGCCTTCCCCTGCGATGAAGCAGGTGTGCTGCAAAGAAAAAAGGACAAGGAGATGATGCTGAATTTAATAAACCGCTTCATGGGTGAAGTTTTTTCGGATGGTTGTAGATATTGTCGTTATCATTAGGAAACCAAAAGTAGGGAATAAAATTAATTGATTGATCACAATTGTACCAGTAAAGCTGAATGAGTCGTAGACTCATCATGTTTATAGCTGTTGAA
>DYQT01000313.1 GCA_020719165.1 Draconibacterium orientale
CCATTTAACGACTTAATCAAACCAACTTGACCGAAAGGGATAAGCAGTTAATTTTATATACGGAACCAGAACATTTCCTGCAAACAAAATTTTTCTTCGGTCTTGATAATTTGGTGTTTGTCGTGTCATTTAAAGTACTTAACTTTGTCCTGTTAATATATTAACAATAATATTATGAAACCATCTCATATTGAGCACCTTGGAATAGCGGTTAAAAGTTTGGAGGAGAGCATCCCCTACTATGAAAATTTGCTGGGAACGAAATGTTACAATGTAGAAGAAGTGAAGGATCAGAGGGTTAAGACAGCTTTTTTCCTTATTGGTGAAACCAAGATTGAATTATTGGAATCAACCGATCCGGAGGGTCCCATCGGAAAATTTCTGGAGAAAAAGGGCGAAGGCATCCACCACATCGCCTTTGCTGTAGAAAATGCAACGGAAGCGCTGGCTGAAGCCGAAGCCCAGGGCATTGCCTTGATTGACAAGGTTTCCCGCAAAGGTGCAGAAGGAATGAACATTGGCTTCCTGCATCCGAAATCGACCCATGGTGTTCTTATTGAATTTTGCAACAAATAACAAATGTAGAGACACGCTATAGCGTGTCTCTACAACAACCAATTATCTTGTCTCCAACAAATATCCCAGAATATGGCCAACGAAAATAAAATTGCCGAACTACTCGAAAAACGGGAGAAAGCAAAACTCGGTGGCGGTGAAGACCGCATAAAGTCGCAGCATAAAAAAGGAAAACTTACCGCACGGGAGCGAATTGAAAAGCTTCTGGATGAAGGCAGTTTTGAAGAGTATGACATGTTTGTAACCCATCGCTGCACCGACTTTGGTCTCGAAAACGAACTGTATCTTGGTGATGGCGTAGTTACCGGACGTGGCACCATTGATGGCCGGGTTGTTTTCGTATTTTCACAGGATTTTACCGTTTTCGGCGGCTCGTTGTCAGAAACATTTGCTCGGAAAATATGCAAAATCATGGACCAGGCTGTAAAAGTCGGAGCGCCGGTGATTGGCATCAACGATAGTGGTGGAGCCAGAATCCAGGAGGGTGTAAATTCGCTGGCGGGGTATGCCGAAATTTTTATGCGTAATATTGCTGCATCAGGCGTAGTACCGCAGATTTCGGCCATTTTCGGTCCCTGTGCCGGTGGAGCGGTTTACTCCCCTGCCCTGACCGATTTTGTGGTAATGAGTGAAAATTCAAGCTACATGTTTGTTACCGGACCCAAGGTTACCAAAACCGTTACCGGTGAAGATATTACCACTGAAGATCTGGGTGGTGCCTCCATTCATTCAACGAAATCGGGGGTTGCCCATTTCCGTTCTGCGGATGAAGAGGAAGGAATCATGCTTATCCGAAAACTTCTTGAATACCTGCCGCAGAACAATCTCGAAGATCCCATCGTTACCGAATGTACCGACCCCATCGACCGGCTGGAGGATTCATTGAACGAAATTGTTCCTGCCAATCCCAACATGCCCTATGATGTAAAAGATGTAATTTACAGAATCGTTGACGAACAGCAATTTCTGGAGGTCCATCAGCATTATGCTAAAAATATTGTTGTGGGTTTTGCAAAATTCAATGGCATGCCTTGCGGGATTGTGGCAAATCAACCTAATTTCCTGGCCGGGGTGCTCGACATTGAAGCTTCCCGAAAAGCAGCCCGGTTTGTCCGTTTTTGTGATGCTTTCAACATTCCCATTATTACCCTGGTTGATGTCCCCGGATTTCTGCCGGGCAGCAATCAGGAGTATGGAGGCATCATCATCCACGGGGCAAAACTGTTGTTTGCATATGGAGAGGCCACGGTTCCAAAGATTACCATTACCCTCCGGAAGTCGTATGGTGGAGCGCATGATGTAATGGGATGCAAGCAATTGCGTGCCGACATGAACTATGCATGGCCTTCGGCAGAAATCGCTGTCATGGGTCCAAAGGGAGCCATTGAAATACTGGAGGGGAAAAAGATCGGCGAAATACAGGATGCCCGTGAAAAGGTAAAATATGTGACCGAAAAGGAACTTGAGTACAAGAACAAGTTTGCCAATCCCTACGATGCTGCAAAATATGGCTTCATCGACGATGTGATTGAGCCCAGAAATACGCGGTTCAGGATTATCCGGGCCCTGCAGACCCTTGCCACAAAAAAAGATTCATTACCGCCTAAAAAACACAGCAACATACCTTTATAATATAAAATTACTGCACTATGGTTATTTGCGATCAGCTGGGTTTTAACCTGGATAATATTAATGAGTTGGCTATCATTATTACAATAGTCGGATATGTGGTGGTTTTTGTCGCACTTGCAACGCTGGTTATTGTCATTGGCCGGATTTCGACGCTGCAGAATTTTTATATCAGGCTAAAACTCAGGGCAAAAAGAGGTGAAAAAGGAACCATTGAAGAAACACCGGTGGTCTCTATCAGTGCCGATGAAAACGCGGCTATCTGTACAGCGCTGTATCTTTATTTTACTGAACTGCATGATGAGGAGAAATATGTCATGACAGTGAAGAAAGTTTCCAGGACCTATTCTCCCTGGAGTTCTAAGATTTATGGAGTCATGAATTTCTCAAAACGCGGGTAATAAAAATAGCTAAAGATGAAAAAGTTTAAGTTTACCATTCACGGAAATGTGTATGAGGTTGAAATTCAGGGTTTAGAAGAAAACATTGCCAAAGTTGAAGTTAATGGCACGCCATACGATGTCGAAATTCATCGCGACCTTAAAATGACCAAAACACCCACCCTGATGCGTGCCGAAGGCCCTCAGCCCAAAGGGAAGGAGACAAGAATTCCGAAACTGGCCACCAGAACCACCAACCTGGCTGTTAAGTCCCCGCTGCCTGGTACTATTATCAGTGTACTGGTCAAAGAGGGCGAAAAAGTAATCCTGGGGCAAAAACTGCTCACCATGGAGGCCATGAAAATGGAAAATAACGTGTTGTCAGAGAAAGCAGGTACCGTAAAATCGGTTC
>DYQT01000314.1 GCA_020719165.1 Draconibacterium orientale
CCCAGCAAGTCTATTTCGGAATCAGGTATTTTGACAGATGGCTTTCGACACGGAAAGCTATAAATCTTCAGTTTGCCGCTGTCGACCGTACCGGGAAACCCTTGCCCGGAGCCAAGGCTAAAATTATTATTCTCAATTATAAATATGAAACAGTAATTGAAAATCAGTATGGTCGGTATAACTATGTTTCACAAAAAAAGGAGAAAATAGTTTTTACCCATGAAATGGATATTAAAGGATCAGGAACAGTATTGCCGTTCGTGCCCATTGAATCGGGCGAATATGAAGTTCGGATTATGACTCCTGGTAGCGAAAATTATGTTTCACGCACTTTCTATGCTTACGGTTGGGGCGATACTGATTTTTCATCTTTCGAAGTCAGCCGCGAAGGCGAAGTTAGCATAACTCCTGATAAAAGTACATATGTTCCCGGCGACAATGCCAAACTGTTATTTAAAGCGCCTTTTGATGGTCAACTGCTTGTTGCCATTGAACAGGCTAATGTTTTGAGTTACAAATTCCTTAACCTGGTAAATAAATCGGCCAGCATGGAACTGACTGTTACCAAAGATCATCTGCCCAATATTTATATCGATGCCACGGCATTCCGCAAATCAGGGGATATGTCGATTCCACTTACAGTTGCCCATGGAGTTGTTTCAATTAAAGTGGATGATGCCTCCGCAAAACTGAATGTGGCAATCTCAGCACCTGAAAAATCAAGATCGGGCATCAAACAAACATTTACGGTGAAAACAGCTCCCGATGCTGAAGTTACCATTGCCGTTGTAGATGAAGGGATTCTCCAGATTACTGATTACAAAACCCCTGATCCCTACAACTGGTTTTACCAGAAACGTGCTTTAGGCGTAAATTCCTACGATGTATATGCACTCTTGTACCCTGAATTGAAATATTCATCCAGTCCTGCCGGTGGTGAGGCTTTCGATCTTTCGCGCCGGATCAACCCGTTAACAGGCGATCGTGTGAAACTGATTTCGAAATGGAGTGGCATCCGAAAAGCAAATTCGGCAGGGGAATGCACATTTACAATTGATATTCCGCAGTTTTCAGGAGCTCTCAGGGCGATGGCAGTAGCATACAAAGGCAGTCAGTTCGGTTCGGCTGAAAAAAACATGAAAGTGGCTGATCCTGTAATTATCAGCATGTCGCTGCCGCGATTCCTTAGCCCGGGAGATAACTGTGATGTAGCTGTTTCAATCACAAATACTACCGAAAAAGGTGGTAATGCAACGGTTCAGTTAAGCACAAGCGGCCCCGCAACCGTGAAAGGTAAAAAATCATCTACTTCGAGTCTGAAGGCTGGTGCCGAAGAAGTTGCCTTATTCAATATAACTTCTGATAAGGGCATTGGTGTCGCAACTATTACGGCTACGGTAAATGCGCTGGGACAGAAGTTTACGCAGCAGATTGATATTCCGGTTCGTCCGGCCGGAGGACTTACTTTTATTACTGGTTCAGGATCGGTAACTGCAGGTTCAACAAATGGATTTAAAGCTACCAGCGATTTATATCCCCTGGGTGTTAAATCGTCGCTGATGCTGAGTAAATCACCGGCAATTGAGTTTGCCCAAAATCTTAATTACTTAGTCCGTTATCCGTATGGCTGCCTCGAACAGACTGTATCAACAGCATTCCCACAGTTGTACCTTGCCGATATTACCAGATTATTTCCTTCGGTTGCAGCAAGTAATTATACTCAGGCTGGTTCTTCTGGTTATAATGTACAGCAGGCAATTCTCAAAATTGAATCCATGCAATTGTACAACGGCGGATTGTCATTATGGCCGAACGGTGGCAGTGCCGATTGGTGGGCTTCAGCTTATGCGACGCATTTCCTGATCGAAGCAAAAAGAGCAGGTTACGAAGTGAATAAAAAAGTGCTTGAAGGAATGTTTTCATTTTTAACACAGAAAGTGAAAGAGCGGGAAATGGAAACGTATTTCTATTTCGAAAATGGGGTACGAAAATCCAGAAATGTTCCGCGCCGCGAAATCCTGTACTCTGCGTATGTGCTTGCATTGGCTGATAAAGCTCCTGTTTCTGCATTGAATTATTACAAGTCGATGACTGCTCAATTATCAACCGAAGGGCGTTACCTGCTGGCTTCAGCGTTTATGCTGGCCGGCGATGTAAAAAGTTTCAGGAGCGTGTTGCCAAAATCTTTCGGTAACGAGAAATCCATCAGTGAGTTTGGCGGTTCGTATGCATCTTATTTGCGCGACAGGTCATTAGCATTAAATGCTTTGCTTGAAGCTGATCCCAACAATTCACAGGTAAATGAATTGTTGAAAAGCATCTCGGTTGAGATAAAAAATGCCCGGTATTATTCAACCCAGGAAACGGCATTTGCATTGCTGGCAATTGGCAAACATGCCCGTAAAGCTGTCAATTCAGATGTTACAGCAACAATTTCAGTGGATGGTAAAATCATTG
This sequence comes from Draconibacterium orientale, assembly GCA_020719165.1. Taxonomy (GTDB): domain Bacteria; phylum Bacteroidota; class Bacteroidia; order Bacteroidales; family FEN-979; genus CAIVAT01. The sequence continues at coordinate 2,458 of DYQT01000314.1, forward strand.
GTAAATACAACAATAAAGATATGCAGCTTCCGGTGGATTTAAACAATAAATCTGTGTCTGTCGCTGCTAAAGGGAAAGGAACGCTTTATTATTATTACGAGATGTCGGGTATAAAAATGACGCCCAATGTTGTGGATGAGGACAACCACCTGAAAGTACGTCGTCGCTTCCTCGACAGGAATGGAAATCAAATCAATGGCAATTCATTCAGTCAGAATGACCTGGTTGTAGTTGAGATAACAGCACAATCCGAATCAGGAACCAATGTTGAAAATGTGGCCATAACCGATTTGTTGCCTGCTTGTTTTGAGATTGAAAATTCGCGGCTGGTTGCTGAACGCGAGATGGGTTTCATGAAGAACCGCGCAACACCCGAATATACAGATATCCGCGACGATCGTGTTAGTTTCTTCACTGCTTTGAGCGGAACACCAAAAACATTTTATTACACCGTGAGAGTAGTAAGCAAGGGGACATTTGTGATTGGGGCAGTTTCGGCCGATGCCATGTACAACGGTGAATATCATTCGTATTCAGG
>DYQT01000315.1 GCA_020719165.1 Draconibacterium orientale
ATGGATTTTCTTCTGTTGAAGTTTCGCCGTCACCAAAATCCCATGCCCATGTTCCGGGTTGGAAATCTGATTTGTCATGAAAATACACTTTGTAAGGTGTGTGGTGTGATTCTTGCCATTCAAAGGCAGCTTCGCAACCAAAAACTACGGTTTCCAGTGCAACTACTTCGGTGTAAGTATCAACGCAGGTTGAATCAGCGCCATTTATGGTCAATGTAACAGTGTACTCACCACCTGTTCCATAAATGTGGAATGGATTTTCTTCTGTTGAAGTTTCGCCGTCACCAAAATCCCATGCCCATGTTCCAGGTTCAAAATCCGATTTGTCATTAAAATACACTTTGTAAGGTGTGTGGTGTGATTCGTGCCATTCAAAGTCTGCTTCGCAACCAAACTGGCCGCCGCCGCCACCTTCCAGTACAACTACTTCGCTGTAAGTGTCAACACAGGTTGAGTCAGCGCCATTGATGGTCAATATAACTGTGTATTCTCCACCGGCTGCATATTCGTGCATCGGATCTTTGTCTGTTGATGTTGAACCATCACCAAAATCCCAAGCCCATGTTCCGGGTTGGAAATCACTTTCGTCGTGGAACATCACTTTGAGTGGGTGATGATTATGAACGAAATAATTAAAAGCCGCTTCGCAATCAGATTGACTACCACCATTTTCGCAAACCACGAAGTCTTCGATAGCTCCTTCGGGTGTAACTTCACCGTCTCTTACAATGTAGTGATGAACACAATCATCGAAAGTTTTTACCACATAACTGAATGATCCGCTGTCGGGAATCATTACTGTAAAACTGTACGTACCGTCTTCACCCGTAAGCGTAGTTTCGAAAATCTGGGTTTGATGAATGTGTAGTTTCACCTGTTGGTTTGCAACAGGTATAAGGAGTTCAGTTCCCACAACCTGACCGTTCAGGGTGAAATCAAAGGCTTTAAGCTGTTGAAAGCTAAATAGCACAAGCATTAGAGCAAGCGAGATGTTTAAAATTCTTTTCATAAATAAAAATTTAAAATTTGTTGATTTTTTTAATTACGAAAAGAAGGTTACAGATCGATGAAAGGTTGCATCTTCGATGAACAAAAGTTAGCGCTGAATGATCAGTTTTGAATGAAGAATCTGATTTTCAAGATTAAAGCGCAAAAAATATAAACCCTCCGCCAATCCGGTAACATCAATTTTATCATAACTACTGAGGCTATTATGTGTTCTGACCACCTTTCCTCCGGTCGTCAAAATATTCATGTTGCACAATTTGCCTCCACGATTCACCTCGATAAAATCAACATAAAAGAAACCGGTGCAGGGATTTGGAAAAAGTCTTATCAGGTTTTGTGCGTTTTCATCTGTCAGGGTAAGATCGGGATAAATACTTCCCGGTGTTTCGATAAAAACAATATTTTGGTTTTCCGGTTTGGTTTCCGACACTTCAACAGTAATGGCTTGTCCGGACTTTCCTGCCTTTTCAGGATAAAGCTGATAGATACCGAAAGGGATTTCACTAAACGAAAAACTGCCTGATGCATCGGTTACCTTAAAAGCGAAAATCTCACCTGCCTGGGAGGATAAATACATGATCAATGGCAGTTCAGACACAGTGGGTAAAAGATTCACTACTCCGCTGATGGTAGCACTTCCATCAAAAAAATCGTTGAATGACAATAAACTGATGGTAACAAATTCAGGTAAACTTTGAGTGGATAAAATTTGTGCATCCGCCCAATGACTTTCTCCACCTGAATAAGTAGAAAAATAATTTGGAATCACCGGAAAAGGAAAATTAAAATCGGGAACTGCCTGAATAAGATAGTTTCCCGGTGTTAAGCCTGAAAAGCTAAAATTTCCTGATCCCAGAGGAGCCTGGTCGAAAATATCCCACTCATCCTGATTATCAGTTTTGTACAAATAAATATTCCCATACCCGAAAAGGTTTGTCCCGGCCATCACATTCCCTGAAATGGTTAAAGGAGGAGAGATTTCGATTTGATGAGTGATCGAATCAGAACAACCACCGGCAGTATTGATGATTAATTGAATTGAATATTGCCCGGGTTGCAGATATTCGTGCTGAGGGTTGGTTTCTTCTGAAAAAGATTCATCACCAAAATCCCAGTGTGAAGAAAGGTTACTGCCTTCCGATTCATTTACAAATGAAACCAATGGACTTTGAGGATATTCCTGATCCCAGCCAAATGCCGCCTGGCAAAACTCAGGTTCCACAATCTGAACCTGATGAACAATCGAATCCTTGCACCCAACAGCATCAATTTTCAGCCAGACATCATACTCGCCCCAACGGCTGTAAGTGTGAACAGGATTTTCATCAACCGAAAAAGTCCCATCACCAAAATCCCATAGATGGGAATTAATCAATCCTGACGATTCGTTGTTGAAAGAGATTTCCAAAGCTTCGGGACTTTCGCTTGAAAATGAAAACGCTGCATGGCAGGGAGGTGGAGCCAACACTTCTACAGCTTTAATTATTGAATCAGCACAGCCATAGCCTTGCGTGAAAAGTGTGACATTAAAAATACCTGCAGCCAGGAAAAGATGTGTGGGTGATGAATCGTAACTATAGGTTCCATCACCAAAATCCCACAGAAAATCAAGGTATTCGCCAACTGACAGATTTTCAAAAAATATCAGAGGCTCTTCAATCGATGGTTGGTTAAACGCAAAGTCAGGTATGCAGGCATTACTTTGCTCTACATAAATCATTCGTGAAAACGATGATGAGCCTTCTGGTCCGCTGATTTCAAAATGCACCTGGTACTCACCTGGATTTTCGTAAACATGCAATGGATTTTGATCGGACGAAATGGTCTGATCTCCAAATTCCCATGCCCATGTATCCGCCTGGCCTATTGATGCATCGGTAAACTGAACTTCACAAAGGTTAGCATGGTGCTGAACTGAAGTGAAAAGCGCATAACAGGTTGAAGCGGGTTGTACCCTGATAATTTTTTTAGTAATGTGATTGC
>DYQT01000079.1 GCA_020719165.1 Draconibacterium orientale
GTATGTATTTGTGTCGAAACTGGCATCAAAAAAAGTAGTTTTTAGAGGTGCCCTTTAGTGATTTTTGCGCAGCGGTGACTTTTCTTTGTTACTTTCTTTGGGTGGTAGCCAAAGAAAGTAAGTGGGCTGAATTGGAATTATTCGTGAAAAAAATAACGGTGCAGATGCTGTTGTGAAAAATTCTTTTTAACTTGCACGGTAATTCCTAACAAAAGCCATATGAAAAGACAAATTCTATCGACGGTTTTTGCAGTTTTCCTTATCGGGTTTTCCTTTGGGCAAGTTGCAATCACAACCGACGGCAGCGGTCCGGCTGCCAGTGCAATGTTTGAGGTGAAATCAACAAACAGGGGAGTGCTGATTCCACGACTTACCGTAACCCAGCGAAAGGCCATCTTAAGTCCGGCCCTCGGATTGATGGTGTTTCAAACAGATGGTGCCAGCGGTTTCTACTTTTATAACGGAACTGTCTGGCAATGGCTTGGAGGTGACAACCTTACCGGTTTAGGAGAAAATGGCCAGGTCACATTTTGGACCGGCACCGGTTCGCTGGGGTCAACTGACCGTTTATTCTGGGATAACACCAACGCAAGGCTGGGCATCGGTACCACCTCTCCCGGCCAATCACTTGCGGTACACAATGGCAATGTTGAGCTTACCAACAATACATTGACATCCAGTGAATTTCGCTTTTTCGAGCCGGGTTTTTCCGGAGGGAGCAACTATACTGCTTTCAAAGCCAGGCCACAGTCAATGGATATCATCTACACCTTGCCCTTTGCCGACGGGAGTGACAACCAGGCGCTCGTAACCAATGGAAGTGGCAATTTGTCATGGCTCACCTTCGAATCGCCCCTGACATTCACAAATGGACTATCCCGTACCGATAACATGGTGAAACTGGGTGGAAATCTGATAGAAAATACAACCATCACCCAGGATGCGGGTGAATCTCTTCTCTTTTCAAACACCGGCACGGGTAACACAACCATTAACCTTGCCAGTTCCGGCGATTTCATCATTGAGGATAACGGAGCCGCATTCTTCACGGCAACGAGCGGAGGCAGGATCGGGATCGGAAATTCCAACCCGTTGCAAAAACTCACCGTCGGAGGTACATTTGGTCTTCTTGAGGGAGGTGCTTCCCCAACGCACCATACCATTTTCCAGGGAGGTGTCCAAGCCGGAGATATAACCTACACACTGCCTGTTAACAATGGCAATGGCGGGGAGATGCTGACCACCGATGGTTCCGGCATATTGTCGTGGAATATCGCAGAATCACCGCTGGTTTTTTCCAACGGGCTCTCGAGGACAGGCAACGCGATAAAATTAGGTGGTTTGCTGTCTGAAAGTACAACAATCGTCCAGGGGAGCAATTCATTCACCATCAACAACAATGGCACGGCCAACACGATTGTCAATCTATCCGGAACCGGCAATTTTCGGATTGAAAACGACGGTGCTGCTTTTTTTACGGCAACTGACGGAGGAAATATCGGGGTGGGAATCGCGAGCCCCGCACAGAAACTTACTGTCAACGGCACCCTGGGAATCATGGAGTCGAGTGTTCCACCAGTATATTCCACCATCCTGGCAGGTGGAAACCAAACTTCAGATATCTACTATTCGCTACCTGTCAACGTTGGTGTAAATGGGCAGGCGCTTGTTACCGACGGGGTAGGCATGCTGCGTTGGGAAACCATCGGTAATCTTATCGGGAGCGGGTCTGCCGGTAAAATTCCGTTCTGGACATCCAGCAACATGTTGGCTTACAATAGCACCTTCGCCTGGGATAATACGAACGGACGACTGGGGATTGGCACGACTTCTCCTGACCAGCAACTGGAACTCACCGGGAATTTGATGTTGCCGGTTACCACAGCAGCCACAGGGATCATCTATGCCGGCACGAAGCCCTTTATTCATAATTTCGGAACCCGGAGCATTTTTCTCGGGAAAGGAGCAGGTAATCTGACACAGTCGGCAGCGCAGGATAATATCGCCATTGGAGATTCGTCCCTGCTGTCGCTGACCAATGGTGATTACAACATTGCCATGGGGACCTCTGCCCTGCGTTCACTCACTTCGGCTGATGGCAATACTGTGATTGGTTACGATGCCGGGATGTCGATCCAGACGACCGCATACAATACTATTTTTGGCTACCGGGCCGGGATGCACACCACCACCGACCGCAGCGCTTTTTTTGGTTGTGAAGCAGGGTTTTCCAACACCCTCGGCGAATACAACACCTTTTTAGGGCATGGGGCCGGCCATAAGAATGAAGAGGGTAATAATTGTGTAGCAGTTGGGTATAAAGCTCTTTTTACCCAGGTTGGGATTGGATATTCAACAGATAATACTGCGGTAGGGTTTGAGGCTATGTATAACTGTGATCAAACCGGAGGATACATACTGAACGGAACAAGGAATGTTGCTGTCGGAAAACACTCTTTGTATGACATGATGGTGGGCTGGTCGAATACAGCCATCGGTACCGAATCAGGAATGGATTTGACCATAGGCGTAAAGAATGTCTTCGTTGGTGACAAGGCAAGAACACACCCAACTATTCAAACCGATTCTTCAACGGCCGTCGGGTACAAGTCATACATTGCTGGCGGAAGCTGCACTGCCGTTGGATGCAACTCCTGGGCCATGGAGAATTTTTCAACTGCCATCGGAAGTATGGCCATAGCAGATGCAGTAAATTCAACTGCCATTGGTAGCCGGGCTGAAGTTTATGCGGCCAATAAAATTGTGATCGGAAATTCTTCAGTTGCAACCATCGGAGGTTATGCGATTTGGTCAAATTATTCCGATCGGCGTTTCAAAGAGAACATTACATACCGCACCCAGCCAGGACTTGATTTCGTCATGAAACTTAAACCAGCCTCTTACAATTACATCAAAGATGAGAACAAGCGCAGAAGGGATGGGCTCATCGCCCAGGATGTACAGGCTACGCTTCAGGAGTTGGGGATTGAGTTCAGCGGACTGGTGGTTGACGCCGACAAAGATTCTACGCTCAATCTCGCATACGGAGAATTTGTAATCCCGCTCATTAATGCAGTGAAGGAACAGCAACTGACCATCGCCGCTCTTCAAAGCCAATTGGAGAGGTTGATGAATGATCATCAGACAATACTTGAAAACCAGAAGTTACTGATGATGGCTCTGAAGAAACTGCCGGATGCGGCGAACCTTGCCGCCGAAAAGTAAAAAAAAGAGGTATCGTTTCCTTTCGTACCTTTGCAGATTATTTTAACTCTTGTTTATTGCATGGAAATCCTCCGTGCCCTCACTGTTTAGCATGCTCTTGAATACCAATCCGAAATCATTATGACAAACATCATCGCAATCGTTGGCCGCCCGAATGTTGGAAAATCCACCTTATTTAACCGTTTATGCGGAGGGCGCGATGCCATCGTTGATCCCACCAGCGGGGTCACCCGCGACCGGCATTATGGCCATGGTGACTGGAATGGGAAATTTTACTCAGTAATCGATACCGGTGGATATGTCCATCAATCGGGCGATGTATTCGAAGATGAGATCAAAAAACAGGTGAAGCTGGCCATCGATGAATCGGATGTAATCCTCTTTATGGTGGATGCAAAAGAGGGGCTGACGGCCATGGATGAAGATGTTGCGAAAATGCTTCGCAGGTCGAAGAAGCGTGTTTTACTGGTCGCCAACAAGGTGGATAGCTATAAAATGATCGACGATATTCATGAATTTCACAGGCTTGGGTTGGGTGAGATATTCTCGATTGCCTCTACCAGCGGCAGCGGAACCGGTGATTTGATGGATGAAGTGGTGAAAGATTTTGAAGAGGTTGAAACGAATGTTGATAATCAGTCGCCACTCGACAACCTTCCTAAAATCGCCATCGTGGGCCGTCCGAACGCGGGTAAATCATCGCTGGTCAACATGCTGCTTGGCAATGACCGGAACATCGTAACACCCATCCCGGGAACAACAAGAGATTCGATACATACACATTATCAGTATTTTGGACTGGATTTTAACCTGATCGACACCGCCGGAATCCGGAAAAAGGCCAAAGTGACCGAAAATATCGAATTCTACTCGGTTATGCGCGCCATTCGCTCCATCGAAAGCAGCGACGTGTGCGTATTAATGGTTGACGCAGAAAGGGGATTTGAGGCCCAGGATCTGAATATTTTTTCGCTTATTGAAAAAAATCACAAAGGGGTGGTAATTCTTGTGAACAAATGGGACCTGGTTGAAAAGGAGACCAACACCCACAAGTTTTTTGAAGAGACAATTTTAAACCAGATAAAACCCTTTAGCGATGTCCCCGTAATATTTACTTCGGTAGTGACCAAACAACGCATTTTCAAGGCGGTGGAGACTGCTATCCAGGTGTTTAAAAACAGATCAAAGAAAATCGGGACATCCGCGTTGAATGATTTTATTTTGCCGATCATTGAAGCGATGCCCCCGCCTGTCACCAAAGGTAAATATGTCAGGATAAAATATGCGATGCAGTTGCCGACTGTTTTTCCCTCCTTTGCATTTTTTTGCAACCATCCTCAATACTTAAAAGAACCATACAAGCGTTTTATTGAAAATAAGCTCCGCGAGAAATTTGATTTCAACGGAGTACCTATTGAAATTTATTTTCGACAAAAATAACTCCATGGAAGGTGGTGTCCGCATCGATAAATGGCTTTGGGCAGTTCGGATATTTAAAACCCGCAGCCTTGCTTCTGATGCTTGCCGGTCGGGCAAGGTGAAAATTCTCGATAAGGCAGTGAAACCATCACGCGAATTGAAAACTGGCGAGGTAATTTCCATTTCGCTCGCTCCGATCACAAAAACCGTAAGGGTTGTCGCATTGCTCGGTCATCGAGTTTCCGCTAAGCTGGTACCGCTTTCCATGGAGGATTTGACTCCTGAAGCCGAATATCAGAAACTGAAACGAAAGAACGAAATTGATTTCGAACTCCGTGACAGGGGAACCGGGCGCCCGACAAAACGTGATCGACGGGAGATAGAATTCCTTAAGCTATATCTCGACGAATGAGCAGCAACCGAATACCCGGACTGGAAGAACTGGCTTTCGAAGGAAGAAATAAGGCTTATGGCGCCTATTACCTCCGGAAACGTTATATCCGTTTTCTTTTAATCGCCCTCATTTCTGGGATGATAATCACCGGAGCCACGGTTTTTGCCGTTTGGTTCTATTACTTTTTTGAACCTGTAGAAATGGTTAGCGGGGAGGTGATGTATGAAATTGATTATTATGCAATGAGTCCGCCGCCTGATGATGAATCAACCCAATTGGCTCAATCGTTTTCGAAGCCGGTTCAGGAATCACTTCAGGCTCCGGTAGTAGCCGATTCTGTAATTCAGGAGGAGAAAAATCAGGATGAGACCGCACCGGCAGATAAATCGGAAGAGCAAAAATTAAATGTCGATTCAGCTGCAAAAGCGGGTGGTTCCGGTTTGGGCACAGGAGTAGGGGATGATGTGGGCATTGCGACAAATATTGATGTATATCCGCGATTTCCCGGCGGCGATGAAGCAAGGTTGTTTTACCTTCGCCGGCAGGTCAGATACCCTGAGGCTGCTTTAAAAGAGCTTGTGCAGGGAGTGGTCATGGTTGTTTTCGTGGTGGAGATTGATGGAACTGTTTCCAATGTGAATGTTCCCAACCGGATTGGCGGTGGATGTGATGACGAGGCAATCAGGGTTACCAAAGAGATGCCGCGATGGGAACCCGGAAAGCGCAAAGGGCGGGCGGTGCGGGTGATGGTTCGCATGCCGATTGTTTTTAAAATACCGGGAAAAGCAGCAGTGAAAAAATAAAAAAAGGGGCATTATGCCCCTTTTTTTATTTAGAATGTTAAAGCCAAATGCCGACTACTTCCTTTCAGGTGATGTAGCAGGTGCAGGTGTAGCCTTTTTTGCATCTTTCGAGCAGCAACTTGAGCTTTTTTTGGCCTCACTGCACGAAGATTTGGTTTTATGATCGCAACCTGCTTTAGGATCTTTTGAATTCTCCTTTTTCTCAGCCGGCTTTGCAGCTTTATCCTGCGTTTGTGGTGTTTGCGCAAAGGTCAAACCTGCAAAAAGAACTACTGCGGAAAATAACAAAACAACTTTTTTCATGATATTTGGGTTTAGTTAGTTACTATTTAATTATTATTTCTTATTTAGAATCGGACAAAATTACATAAAGTTTTCTACGTGTGCAATAGCTTAATGTTAATTTTTCTTAACGAAGGAGAAATCAATTTCCGGAGAGTGATTTCTGAACCAGTTTTTGGATGTTTTTTTTAGTAAAAGGCTTGGCAATGTGATAAGTACACCCTGCTGCATAAAGCTGCTCCTTATCCTCGGCCATGGTGTAACCGGTTACAGCTATGATGGGGGTTAATTCATATCCCTCAATGTGTCTGATTTCACGGGTAGCTTCAATGCCATTCATCCCGTATCCAAGGTTAATATCGATCAGAATTGCCTGATATTGTTTGGCTTTTGCCAATTCAATTGCAACAGCGGCATTTGGCGCATAATCAACTGTGCAAATATTTCTGAGAAAGAGAATTGTAAGGTCTTTGTTGACAATATTATCCTCAACGAGCAATACCAAAGGCAACTGTTCAGGTGCCGGGGAGGTTGATTCCTGTTTAAAACCAGTCGCAATCTCAGAAAGGGGAGGTTTTCCTGTCGGAAAAGATCGTTCACCGGGCAACCAGATTGAAAAACATGAACCGGCATTGGGTACACTATCAATGGTGATTTTCCCGTCAAGCAGGTCTATTATTTTTTTGCTGATTGTCAGGCCAATCCCACTGCCCTGGTATTTCCGTCCAAACCCTTCGCTGACTTGACGGAATTCCTGAAAAATCAGATCGTAGTATGACTTATCAATCCCGATTCCGGTATCAGATATCTTTATTACAACCCATTCCTTCCCGGATTCCCTGATTTCAGTGGTTTCGATTGTAATGCCCCCCTGATGCGTGAACTTAAATGCATTGTCCACAATCTGAAGCAGCAACTGTTTCAGCAATTCTTCATCGGTATTTGCAGCCAAAGACCCGATGCCGGTCGTTTTTATAAAAACATTCTTTTCCGCTGATATAATTTCCATCGATTTTAAAACCGATAAAATACAGGGCGCCAGCTGAATTGATTTTTTTGTAACTTTTACCTTTCCGCCTTCAAGTTGAGATAAGATGATGATGGAATTCAGCGTTGACATCAACCGCTGTCCGGAATTGATAATATTGTCAACCATGCATTCATACTCACTCTGTTGCAACACCTCTTTCAGGATTTCAGCAAATCCGAGGATTCCATTCAACGGGGTGCGAAATTCATGGCTCATGTTGGCCAGGATGGAGGATTTCAGCCGGTCTGACTCCTCTGCTTTTTCTTTGGCGATTATCAGCTCCCTTTCATGCAGCTTACGAAGGGTAACATCCCTGTCGGCTCCCCGATAGCCCATATATTTACCCTGGTCATTGAAAACTGCAATGCCCGAAGTTTCGAGATAAACCAGGCGGCCATCTTTGTGCTTCGCACGGTTAATAATGGCATTCAATGGTCTGTATTGATGAACCAGGCCACGAACCCCTTCTTTGATTTTAGGAGCATCCTCGGGAAGTAAAAAATCAAATGGAGATTTTCCGATCATCTCTTCCGGAGAATACCCGAGAATGTCGTAAACTTTTGATGAAACAAAGATGTATTTCCATTCGGGATCTATTTCCCAAATCCAATCGTTGGTGAGTTCAACAATTTCGTGCAAACGTTGCTCGCTCTCCCTAACCTTGGTTTTGGCAAGTTTGCGCTGGGTGATGTCGCGAAAAATTCCAAAGGTGCCCGTGAAATTCCGGCTTGTATCATATTGCGGTGTTGCGGTCACGATAATCCAGCGCCGTTCGCCATCTGGCCGGTTAATTTCCAGCTCATACATGCTTTTCTGACCTGATTTACGTATGTCTGTCTGAACTTTTATCTCCTCAACCGACTGCGGATTGAGGAATGTACTCAGGCACATCCCAATTAATTTGTTGGCCGGTAATCCGAATATTTCACATGCGGCAGGGTTGGCAAAGGTGAAAACCTCATCTGTGTCAACAATTCCCAAACCCTCACCACTGTCGTTCACCATGTCGTTGTAGCGTGAATCGCTGATGGTCAGGGCCTTTTTCATTGCATGAACCGGTCGGAGATCACTGGCAATGATGATAAGCAGGTCTTCAGAGGGGTCGCCAATCTCCTTCATCACCATTTTTACCGGAATCTCCTCTCCATCCCTGTGTTTCCAAACGCTTTCGGATGTAAACAGATCAACAGTTGCCTTTTCGGTTTCACCGATCATTTTTATGGCAGACTTTGGCAGGTCGGGCATGAAATCGGATAAACACATTCCTGACAGCTCACTCATTGAATATCCGAGCAGTTGACTGCAGGCCATGTTCGCGTCAGAAACAACTCCGGCCAGAGGCCTGACCAACAGGATCGCATCGCTTCCCATGCTCATTATCGCTTGATATACAGGCTCAATTCGCGCAAGGAAACTGTTCTGTTTATCCTTCAGGTCAACATCATCTGCAAGCGATTTTTTCATCTTTTCAGGATATTACAAGGTTGCATTGTTGCCAAAATGCGATTAGTCGTGTTTCCCAATTTGTTCCGGTAGACAAAGATCAAAATTATTTGTGATCAAACCTAAATTTTACGTAAAAAAATAAATATGAAAATAATTCAATGCTATTCTTTATTCTGTGAATCCATCAGGATAGTAACCGGTCCGTCATTCACCAGGTTAACGCTCATCATAGCTCCAAACTTCCCTGTAAAAACCTTTTTCCCGAGAAGCTGTTCAAGTTTAATAATGAATGAGTTGTATAGCGGAATTGCTGTTTCGGGCCTGGCGGCACGAATATAAGATGGACGGTTTCCTTTTTTCGTGCTTGCATGCAGGGTAAATTGACTCACCACAAGGACTTCACCTTTTGTATCAAGAATAGAATTATTCATGACACCTTTTTCATCATTGAATATTCTTAAATGAATAATCTTGGCGCACAACCATTCAACATCCTGCACAGTGTCGCACGCTTCAATGCCAATCAGAATCAGCATCCCGCGACCGATCTGCCCGGAAATTTGATCACCAATTGACACAGATGCCTCTGAAACACGCTGAATGACTGTCCGCATCGGAAGATGGTTTTTATTGATCAGTGTGAAATGCACAATGATTTGCATCAAAATTAAAAAAAATCGCCTATCCGGGAGAAAAATGTTTTGCAGTAATTGTTATGATTTTACCTGTTGTACTTTGCCTTTTACATTTTGTTTTTTAAGTTTTATTGTAGCTTTGCAACAAAACAGCCGGTTATGACCAGACTCAGCGTAAATATCAACAAAATTGCCACCCTGCGCAATGCCCGTGGTGGAGACCTTCCCAATGTTATGCGCGTTGCCAGCGATTGTGAACGGTTTGGATCCCAGGGAATAACAGTTCACCCTCGCCCCGATCAGCGACACATCAGGTATCAGGATGTGTTGGATTTAAAATCCCTGGTAACCACTGAGTTTAATATTGAAGGATACCCTTCTCCTGAATTCATTAAACTTGTGGTCGGGGTTCAGCCTGCACAGGTAACCCTTGTGCCCGATCCACCCGGGGCTTTGACTTCAAGCGCCGGCTGGGATACTGTTAAAAATCATGCCTTTCTGAAAGAGGTGGTCACAGAATTTCAAAGAAATAATATCCGCACCTCAATTTTTATTGAACCCGATCCATTGATGATCCGGCAAGCGGTAAAAACCGGAACCGATAGAATAGAATTGTATACTGAATCTTACGCAAAGTTGTTTCATTCGGGCCCTGAATTTGCCATTAAACCATTTATTGATGCTGCAAATGCAGCAATTGAATCAGGGCTTGGAATCAATGCCGGGCATGATCTGAATCTCGAAAATCTGAAATATTTTGCCGATCATGTTCCCGGGTTGCTTGAAGTTTCGATTGGTCACGCGTTGATTTGCGATGCATTATACTACGGATTGGAGAACACCATTCAACTTTACTTGCGGCAGTTGAAGGCAACGGAAGAAAAATAAAATAAACCCTAAAAGAGATGAGTGTCTTTCAATGTTTGTTGATTAGATTATGCGGGATCTGCTGTTTTAGTATGCTTGCATGTACATTCGGTTATACCCAGGAAAAACCGGGTGACCTTGAGAAAAAGGCGATGGAAATTCATCGGGCGGTACTTACCATCGATTCACATACCGATACACCACTGCGCCTGATGCAGAAGGGTTTTAACATGGCTGAAACGCACGACTCCCGAAAAGAGTATACCAAAATCGATTTTCCGAGAATGAAGCAGGGGGGCCTCGACGGAGCATTTTTTGCCGTGTTTGTCTCACAAGGCTTGCGGAACCCTGAAGCATACGAAAAGGTGAGAAAGAGAGCGGAGTTGCTATTTGACACCATCGATGCGGTGGTTGGACGAAACCACAACCTCGCTGAATTGGCGTTGTGTCCGGCTGACGCTGTACGGCTAAAAAAGGAAAACAAACGGGCGGTGTTCATTGGAGTGGAGAATGGGTATGCAATCGGTAAAGATTTGTCGCTCATCAGTACCTACTACTTGCGGGGTGCCCGTTACATTACACTTTGCCATACCAAAAACAACGACATTTGTGACTCCTCCACCGACAGTACCGAGAATAACGGTTTGAGTAAATTCGGGTATGAAGTGGTTCAGGAGATGAATCATGTGGGAATGATGGTGGATGTTTCTCATATTTCGGACAAATCGCTGGCCGATATTCTTGCATATACCAAGGTGCCGGTAATCGCCTCACATTCGTGTGCAAAGGCGTTGTGCGACAATCCAAGAAATTTGTCGGATGAATTGTTGTTAGCCATTGCAAAAAACGGTGGGGTTATACAGATGTGTATCCTGAGTGATTATGTCAAAACTCCTCTTCCAAACCCGGCACGTGATTCGGCCAGAGCTGCCGTGCGAAAGAAATTTCATGATTTTGACGGGCTGAACGATGAAGAGATGAAACTTGCCCGAAAGGAGTGGAACGGGGTGAATGAGCTGTTTCCTCAAAAACTGGCCAATGTCAGTGATGTGGTTGACCATATTGATCATATGGTGAAAGTAGCCGGTATCAATCATGTAGGGATCGGGACTGATTTTGACGGTGGTGGCGGAGTTGAAGGCTGCTTTGATGTGAGCGAAATGGAAAACATCACCCTGGAACTCGTGAAACGGGGCTATTCAAAAAATGATATCAGGAAAATTTGGGGTGGTAACCTTATGAGGGTAATGGAAAAAGTGGATAAAGTTGCTCAGAAATACAAGTTAAGTTGCCGGTGTAACGGGTAAAACACGAAAGCCGATGGTTATCAAGGTGTTTGTCAGCCTAATTCCTGTTTTCCTCTTCCTGATATTGTTTCTCTACCTCGACAGTTTAAAACTGGCGCGGAAATCTTTGCTTTTAACCTGCCTGATCTGGGGTTTGATTAGTTCCGTTTTCAGTTATTTGCTGAATACCTGGCTGATTTCACACCTGGATATCGGTTTTTATAACTATTCCGGTTTTATTGCTCCTGTTGTTGAAGAGGCGCTGAAGTGCAGTATGATATGGCTACTGATAAAAAGAAACAAGATTGGCTTTATGATCGACGGGGCTATTTATGGATTTTCAATTGGCGCTGCATTTTCATTTGCTGAAAACATTTTTTATCTTTTTCAATATGCCGGAAATAATGAAAATCCCATGATATGGATTATCCGTGGCTTTGGAACGGCCATCATGCACGGAGGAACACCGGCCATTTTCGCCATTATTTGCATGAGTGTGATTAACAGGCAATCGGGTACTTGGGGTGTATCGGCAGCAGGACTGATGGCGGCCATCATGATCCACGGCATTTTCAATCTTTTTTTAGTGTCACCGCTGGTTTCCACGGTGATTATGATTTTGCTCATCCCGATAACGATGCTGATCATGTTTAATTCGGGCGAAAGATCAATTCGCAAATGGTTGGAGCTGGAGTTTGATTCTGAAGTAAATATGATCAGAATGATCCGGAAGGGTCATTTTGGTCAAACACGAACAGGGTTGTTTCTGGTATCTCTGAAAACACATTTTTCCGGGGAGGCGTTGCTTGATATCTATTGTTTTATCAGTTTATATCTCGAGCTCTCTATTAAAGCAAAAAGTATGATGATGCTTCGCGAAAATGATTTCACCATCCCGCCCGACCCTCATTTATCAGATAAATTGCGGGAACTCAAAGCGCTGAAAAAAAGTATAGGACGCGGAGGTTATCTCGCAATTTCACCGGTTTTGCGGCTGAATCGTAAAGATCTGTGGAAACTTTATCTTCTTGAAAAAAAATAGCATTCCCTTCACAGTTTTTTGTACTTTTAACCAACTTTTGCACATTTTATGTTGTCTATGGTTGCAAAGGCTCATATGGAAAGCGATATTGAAACAACACATTAAAAAAAACGAACATGGACTCATACAAGCAACCTCCCCGGAAAGACGAAATTATGATCAAACGTGGTTTTTGGACAAAGCCTGCAGTTAAAATCGGTTTCGCATTCGTAATTGGTATTTTTGCAGGTTTTATGATCTTCAGCTTCTTGGTGGCCGGTTTTAAGGAAGATCAGGACGCTGCTTCGGAAATGAAGGGAACGCTATATAATTCAGGCTCCTATGACAATATGAAAACGGCAGATGTGTTGCAATATGAGGGTCCGGTGGCCAAAGCGATTTGCAATGTGCGCTATTCATCCAGAATTGTTGAAGTGAGAGTGGAGCTGTCATCTGCTGCCCCGGTTAAAATGTCGATTGACTTTGAGTACAATAATTTTACCCTGCTCAACACACAAAATGTAAGTGTGAATGATCAGTCGTCGGCCATGGCTGCCGGTAACTTCATTCAAATCAACAATGTGGGCGACAATAAGTTCATTTTCCAGCTCCTGAATAAAAACAGTTTGCCTCACAACATCGGTTTTACCATCTACCAGAACGATTCTCCGATTTTTCAGAATTCGGTGCAAGTCAATAAAGAATAAACCCCATTTTGGGTCAGAACTTCGGCAGATCAGCCGGGCCCGTTCATGATATCTTTAACATTGTGACAATGGCAGAATTTTCTCATGTCTCCTCTTTGCGTGCCCTTCCGAAAAGTGACCTGCATAACCATTGCCTGCTGGGGGGAAAGCGCTCGGTAATTGAAAGGCATTTGGGTAAAAAACTTACTCCTTTCAAGGCTTCACAACTTGGAATTGCCGAATTGAACCGTTGGATTGGAATGGAATTTCGCCCATTTTTTAATTTGCCCGATGCCTTTGAAAAGGGGGTAGAGGCTGCTTTTATTCAGGCAAAACATGACGGGGTAACCGTGCTTGAAATGAGCATTGATGTGATGTTTGGTAACATGTTCAATGTCGCGACTGAAAGGATGGTTGCCGCTTTGAAATATTACCATGAGACGGTGGCTCCTGAGATCGATTTCCGGCCTGAACTTGGATTTCCGCGAAATAGGTCGTTGCGGTCGTTGCTGGCCGGTTTTGAACCTTTTCTTGAGTTTAATTACTTCAAATCCATCGATCTTTACGATGATGAATTTGCTCAACCTGTTGCCAATTTCAAGGAATTATACCGGTTTGCCCGGAGCCTGGGAATGAAATGCAAGGCCCATGCCGGCGAATTCGGCTCTGCGGATTCGGTAAAGGAGGCTGTTGAGACGCTC
>DYQT01000080.1 GCA_020719165.1 Draconibacterium orientale
TACCGTAGCACGTATCGCCCTGGGGGATAAGGATGTAGGAGAGGGGGAGGGGGTTTACAAAAATTGTATTCAGTTTAATATCTCCAAGACAGTTTTCTGCTGACTTCTCCTGAACTGTCAGCGCGAAATTTCCAATGGTATTCCAGGTAATAAAAATATCATGTGTGTTCGATGGTTGCTCAATTCCATCGATCCACCAGGTGTAACTTGATCCAACCGTTTCATCAACCCAATATTGTTTTTGCGATCCCAGACAAACCGTGTCAGGAACGGTTGTCTGACCAGTGGTCCTGTTGGCGCCGAGCAACGCCATGAGCAGGATCAGCAAGCACAAGACATGTCTTGTGCCTGCTGTTTTGCATGGTATTTGGGTTAAATTAGTCACGGTTAATCGTATTAAATGGAACACCCTCAGGGTTACCCTAATGATAATTGATTGCAATACACGCATCGCTCTTGCGGGCAAACACACGCATTGCATAACGGAACAACACAGGTGTTGCCCGTTCAGGCAGCATCAAACTGCCCATCGGTGGCCGACACAATGGGTCGACCATACCATGGAAGGCAGCATGATGCAGCCGGGATATGTTTTTCTATCCTACATCACCCTATATGTATTGTGCATCGGACAAGCAGGCCCCCGCACCGGCGGTCGTGTGCCTGCACCGGGCGAAGCCCTGCCTGTGCCTTTGCTGGTTAAAAATTTCATTTTCAATTTTAGTTATGATAGATTCCTGAAGTGACCGGTAGCGGTTTCACGGTGACCGTGATGGTATTTGAAAGGGCCGGGATTGGTGATCCGCAGGTCTCGCTGGATGTTAATTCACACCTGACCAGATCTCCGTTTGCCGGTACATAGGTGTAAGTGCTGGCTGTGGCCCCACCTACAACTACATTGTTCACGAACCATGCATAACCAGGTGTCAGACCTCCATTCACAACATTGGTAGTTGTGAAGGTAACCGATGAGCCGGCGCACACCGGGTTAGGATCGGCTACGATGTCAAGACTGACAGGGAGTGTGGTGGATATAGCCCAGGATACGATGGTCGCCCATTCGGTACCGGTACATCCTAAGTCGGGTGCACAACCATTGCGTCGCACCTGAATTTCAATCAGACTTGTAACCCCGACTGTGCTGATGTCGGTACCAGGAACATAAACAGTCCAGGCACCACCGTCAGTTCTGTATTGATACTGGTCGGTACATCCAACACCACCGCTTCCGGGATTAAATGTAGCAGAAACATTTGCATATGCCCCCTGGCAGAAGCTTGCCACATCCGGGGTCTTTACCAGCAATGTCGGACTAACCGGTTGGTTGACAACTTCAACTGTAACCGACTGCGTATTTCCCTGGCATCCGTCAAGTACAGAATATACTGATAGAATATAGCCGATTCCCGGGGTAGTCCAGTTTACTGTGATTGAATTGGTGCCATTTCCGGAGGTAATTGTGCCACCACCGGTTAAATTCCACTCAAATGTTGCTCCGACAATGTTGTCAACACTATAAACCTGGCTCCCAACGCATACTGTTTGAGTCGGATCCTGGTTTTGTGCCATTGCTACGGCAGAGAAAACGGTCAAAACAAGAATGACCATCATTTTTAAAAAATTTGCTTTTGTTTTCATAATGAATTGATTTAGTTTTAAGTTTTAAGTTTTAAGTTTTAAGTTTTAAGTTTTAAGTTTTTTAAGTTTTAAGTTTTTTCATGTTCGTCGAAACCGGGTGGTTCGGATCGGGACTGGTTTTTTGTCGAGTCGCCAGAGCCCATATTTACATCCGTACCATCGTCGTTCAAAAGGTGGCGCTTTTCCCTGGCTTACAGTTGTTTGCAGAGGGGAAGTACATTCCGGGGGAGAAGTTACATGCATGATGAGTCTTCTTAGCCACAATCCGAAGCGTTGCGGCGTTTTAAAAAATTTCGAGTGTCTTTTATCTTTGGTTTTCATCGGTTTATATTTTTATGTTGAGGTATTTTCTGCTTAAATTTTAATTATGTTGAATGGGGCTGGTGATGGGTGTTGGTTTTACAATGAGTGTTACGGTATTGGACGGACTGCTGTTGGTTCCGTAGAAATCGGTAACACTGGTAATCGTATAGCTTGTTGTTACAACCGGACTGACCGGGATGGTAAATGGACTTGCCATGATTCCATCGAGGGTAACCGGTGTTGTTCCATCGGTGTAGGTGATGCTCCATGGAGGAGCTCCTGTTAATAAAACAGTTAGGTTGGCTGTACTGCCCGAACATATCGGGTCGTGATCGAGGATGGTTGCCGTTGGCAGATCGTTCAGCACGGTCATCTTGCCAACTTTCAGGTTCATGGTGCACCCTCCCCGGTACGCGGTTACCTTAAAGAAGTATATTCCCGGTGTAACCCACATGACATTGACGGTGGAGCCGGTGGAAATTCCGGTGAAATAGGCATCTCCGGGTGGACAATTGCCCGGATCGGTGGCGAAATCGATGCCTGTGATGTCCTTATATAGTTCCCAAACATAGGTGTCGCCTGGAACGGCGATCACACTTAAATCGCTTGCATGACCTGCATACACAGTATTCTGAGCCATGGCGGGCGCCAAAGCCATCAGTACTGGTGTGATAACCAGCAACAGACGGAGGAATATGTGTTTAGGCAGGGTCAATGTGGTGGATTGAAACTGTTAAATTTTATAATTTACGATTTACGATTTACGATTTACGATTTTGGTGTTAGTTGACATTTTTTGATGATCAATGTCTTTTTTTTCTTTCTCTTTTTTGCACAAATAGTCATCTCCCATTTCATTGAATGTGGAAGTTAAAATAGCCGCTTTCCAAATCCTTTTTCAGGATAGGATGCTGTTGCAATATTGTTTTGTCACGTGGCTTTCTTGCAATCATGTCACGCGACAAGTGTTCAATTCCGTCCCGCGGCATTCGTTCAATACCAATGCATGGCATCTGTTCAATACCGTCGCGCGGTTGTCTCGCAATCCCAAACCCGACATCAACGTTGGGTCCGTCTTTGTTATATATTCTATTCATTCATAGAAATTTACCATCAGATAAATGAATTCCATCATGCCTTCCACACCCGCTCTCCCTTCCGGCCGGGAGTTCCCCGACCGGAAAGAATGGCTGGCTGAAAAAGCAACAAATAAATAATTACCAGATACTATGGCTTTGTAGCAGGGTCTGACATGAATGAATTTGGAGCGACAGCGTTAACGCCTGGACGAGCCTTGATGATTTTATCTACAGTGTCCTCAAATGCAGAAGCGTTTGAGCAGGGACCGTTTACATCGCTTTTGTCATGGAAAGTAGTGGCTCCGCTAACATAGATGCCGTCTATTGCAACGGCAATTGTTTGGTCAAGCAATGCTTCATGATTATTGTTATCAATTGGGATTGTGACAATAATTTCAGATCCGGTTATTGCAGGTGCAACCGCCATGGTGCAAGGCATCGGATTGTTGGATGTGTAATCTCCATTACCGTAGAGACCGGCTCCACCGGTGAAGATTCCCGATGAAGCTCCTGAAGTCCAGGTTATTCCTGCGGCACCGATTGCCTGATTATCAACAGCTCCTGAAATTCTCAATGTAGGTGTCCAGGTTCCCACAAATCCGGTTGCTGAAATTTTTACATAAAGAACATTCTGTCCGTAAGTATATTCCACGGTGCCGGCTGGTTCAGTCACAACGGCACCAGTTACGTCTGCAGCACATTGGTAAACACCGCCTGGGGCACCTGCCGCATCAGCAACGCTTTCGATTCTAAGCCAGAAAGTGTTTATCGG
Source organism: Draconibacterium orientale (assembly GCA_020719165.1). GTDB lineage: Bacteria > Bacteroidota > Bacteroidia > Bacteroidales > FEN-979 > CAIVAT01. The sequence goes on from DYQT01000080.1 coordinate 3,793, forward strand.
CAGAATCCGGTAAACCTTCATGTTCATGGCTGTGCATGGTGAACCGCCCGATTCGTTGGACTCTTCGTATCTTATTACCAGATAGTAAGGTACACCAGTTGCAAGTGCAGCAGAAGTCCAGGTGATATTGATAACATCGCCAATTGGAGCCGCAGTGTTGGCATCATAATGACCCGATGCAATAATTTCAACGCCATCGTTGGGAACATGTGCACCGGTTAAAAGATTCACATCTTTGGTAACGTACCACTTAAATAAACCTGTTCCATCATAACTTCCTGCAAGAGCCGGGATTGATGCAGCATAATTATATTGTTCTCCGGGAGCAGGCGATATTGCTGACGCCGTGCAGGTAGGAGGATCAAATGGAGATTGCCCAAAGGCATTCGTGAAGCCAATTGAAAAAATGGCCATGATCAGGATAAACAGTTGCTTTTTCATTTTTTTTTGATTTTAAAGATTTAAAAAAATAAAGTGTTAAGTGTTAAGTGTTAAGTGTTAAGTGTTAAGTGTTAAGTGATTTTCATTGCATTATTTGATGATAATTTATTGACATTCCCTGCATTTCTGCATTTCTGCATTTCTGCATTCTCTGCATTGTCTGCATTCCCTGCATTCCTGCATTTCTGCATTTCTGCATTCTCTGCATTGTCTGCATTCCCTGCATTTCTGCATTTCTGCATTGTTTGCATTGCCTGCATTTCACAGTCGCCTGTTTTGGGTTATATGGATAATTTTTTTTATCATGGTGATTTTATTATGTCGGGACGTGGTTTGACGGTGATGTTGATGGTGGCCGGCAATGAAACATTGTTGCTGCAATCAACGATCCAGTAGGTGATGGTATGCACCACATCACCCGTTGCTGAGCCAGGAAGCTGGAAGTCGCTGGCATACGCAGAAGGTTGGCCGGTATTGTATGACAGTGGATCGGCGGGCAAAAAGGTTCCATCAAAAAAGCTTATCCGCCAGCGGATTTCGACGTCACATGGTAGTAGTGAGCAATTATCGTCAAAAGTTGCCGGGTTAAGGTCCAGCGCAGTATTTGGGGGAGTAAACAGAAAATATTCAGGCCGGTCGGGGGTGATGTCTGTAGTTGGCTCCCAAAAGGTTGCCGTTGAGATGTTTTCGACACAGAAACTTTGCGCAGCCGGGGCTGTAAATGTGGGAGGCTGAATGTCGGTAATGGTTATGATTTGGTCGCAAGACCGGGTTCCGGCAGCATTGGTGGCCGTCCAGGTAATGGTGGTTTCTCCCGCATTAAACGTATATGACCCTATCGGACCGCTGCCCGATCCGGTGGTGACACCGGTCATAACCCAGGTATAGGCAATGGGGGGTTCAAGGGTGGCGGGGGCCGGACTGGGCAAACCGGGATCAAGTGTTGCCGTGCAAACATTGGCATCTGTGCTTTGATTTATCGCCCCCGGACAGGTAAACGCGGCGACCACCACATCAAAGGAACATTCAGAGTCATTCAAACAGCCATCTGTGAATGTGTAGGTTACGTGGGTGGTGCCTTCATTAAACTGATAGGGAGCCGGGATGATACCGGCAGCCGTACCGGTTGTTGCGCCTGTCATCACCCACGAAACCACAATGCTGCCGGTGGCGGTGCAGTTATCGGAATAGACGGGTGCGGCAGGCGATAGTTTTGCATAGTTCAGCCCCGGGTCGGTGATGGTGTTGATGGATGTTTGACAATTGGTAAAATCCGGGGGAGTCAGATCCTTTACGTTTACCGTTTTTGAACAGGTGGCACTGCATCCGTCGCTGTCGGTGACCGTTAAGGTTAGCATAAACGAGTCGTTGCAATCAGCTCCGGCAGAAACGCTCACGTTTTCCCCATCAACTGCACCAACGATGGTCCCTTCGCCTGAAATGGACCACTCATAGGTAATCATTCCGGTTGGCGCTGCATAGCTGTTTCCGGTCGTGCCCGGACATACCTCGTCTGCACCGGTGATGGAACAAACCGGCGTGGCATGTACGATGACTACCCTGTCAGAGGATTTGGGCCCTCCGCATCCCAAGGCGGTGGCGGTGATGGTTACTGTTCCGCTGAAGGCCGCATCCCAGTTCATGATGCCGGTTGTTATGCCCATTGTTCCAGCTGCGACAGGTAAGGCGGAATAGTTCATTGTGATGCTGTTGGTTGCTGTTGCAGCATAGGTCTCATCCGGGGCATCCTGGCATAGTTCCGTCGCCCCTGCAGTAAATATGGGGTCTTCAACGATGTTCGGGTCTGGGCTTATCACGCAATCGTTGTAGGTGACGGGTGATACGGGAGATCCCAAATCATCTAATACATAGCACAAAGGAGGAGGTGATGTGTCAGGGGGATCTCTGCGGAAATGGAAAGTCGCGGTGCCACCAATATAGGTAAATGCGAGATCGATGACCTTCTCATTGTTAAAACTATAGTTGGATGACAGGTTCTCAATAATCAGGATAATAACACCTGGAAAAGGAGGATCCCAGTTTGCGAGAACAGCAAAATCGGGAGCAATATTTGCCCAGCCTTTTCCTATCGGTGTCATAGTAAATGGATCATATGAAATATACAAGGCCATCGAACCTATATTTTCACCAGTTATATGAATTGGAATATAAAGCTCTTGTCCTTCGCAGTAACCAGCCGGGTCTGCCAGCATGGTGACGATGGTTTCCAGCGCTGGCTGTTTTGATCCCGATCCTCCATTTGGGCTCATCTGCTGAACTTTCACCCTGCCCGAATCGCTGCTGATGGTTATGACTCGGTTGCCTTCCCGCGCATTTTGATTTTGAATGACGGGAGGCGTATCCGGGTGGCCGGAGGTGGCTGCGGGATCAGGAAAACTGTGGGTTTTTTGTGGTGAAGGGAGGGCAAAGATATGGCCCGACATGAAGATCCATATCAAAATAGCAATATATATTCTACTCGATTCTCTCTTCATAGAATATAGGTTCAGCCGTAAATAAAAACGCATAAATGCCTTATTTATAGCGTTTTGGCATTGACATGACAATTATTACTGTTCCAAGGTTGTGTCAGGTTTTAATGGTTAATATTTTCTGTTTTGTGTATGATGCGATTTTGAGGTAAATATAAGCATTTTTTATTTTTTTTACGCATCAGGGGGCAGAAAGTTTCATTTTTTCGTATAGATTCAATGGCATGGCCTCCCGCCGAAGAGAAAAATTGTTCACTATTTGAATAATCTATTGGAATTTTATTGTGAAATAATTGTTGAATGGTGTATGTTTGTAAGTAGTTTCAAAGATGTTACCGGTTTGAAATTCCAATCGGATTGAGACCATTCAAAACAATTGATTATGAATAACAATGATCACAGAAATGATTCCGACCTAATAAAACTCAGGCATGAGCTCAAGGTGAGCCGCGATGAACTGAAAATTCGGCAGGAAGAGATCATCATGGCAAGAAACATCGCAAAGGATGCTGTAGAAAAATTTACCCGATTATTTGAATCTACCCCGTTGGGATATTTTTCCATATCCCGCGACGGAAGAATTTTAGAGATGAATCTCAGCGGTGCACGCATGTTGGGCCAGGAGCGTGCTCATTTGCAAAACAGCATGTTTGAAAGTCATGTTTCGTCCGGAACCAGATCCGTTTTCAACCTGTTTCTGAAAAATTTGTTTTATGGCAGTGAAAAACAATCCTGCGAGGTGGTTCTTTCTGCACATGAACGTGTGCCCGCGCGTGTTTACCTTACAGGCGTTTCAACGGAAGAGGAAGACCAATGCATGATGACGGCTGTTGATCTTTCAGATTGCATGATGTCGGAGACGATGCAGGATGTGAGCAGGGAGGAGTTGGTTTATACCATAAACCAGTTGGCAATTGCCCAGCAAACCGGTCATATAGGTTCCTGGAATTATAATCTCAACACCGGAAAAATCAACGGTTCTGCTGAAGCGAAGCGACTGTACGGACTTTCTGAGCACGATAATTTGTTCGACCTTCATATGATAGAGGCCTGCATTCCCGATCGCGAACGGGTGCATCAGGCATTGGTAGATTTGATAAATAATGAGACGCCCTATGATGTTGAATTTATCATTCACCCTGCCGATGGATCAGAACCGCGAAACATCGTCTCGAAAGCTACCATCGAAAAAGATGGAGCAGGCAATCCGGTCTCAGTCAATGGAATTATACAGGACGTAACCAAAAACAAGCTCGCCGAGAAGGCCTTCCGGGAATCAAACCAATTAACGGCTCAAATTATAAAAAGTTTAGAGGAGGGATTGATTGTTTTTGACACCGGCCTGCGCTATCAGGTTTGGAATCCGTTCATGGAAATTTTATCCGGGGTGCCTGCCTCAGTGGTCATCGGGACACAACTTTCCGAACTGTTTCCCTTCCTAAATGATGTTGGATTAACGGATAAGATTATGAGAGCTTTGGCTGGCGAAAATTTTTGTCAAAATGATTTTCCCCTGCCAGTTCCCGGTTCTACCAGAACCGGGTGGTCGTCATATACGATCAGCCCGCTAAAAGGCGAAATGGGAGCGATTATCGGTGTCGTTGTTACGATACGCGATATCACAGATCGCAAACTGGCTGAACAGGAGTTGATCAAAGCGAAAGAAAAAGCAGAGGAGAGTGATAAATTGAAGTCTGCATTTCTGGCAAATATGAGCCATGAAATTCGCACGCCCATGAATGGAATACTTGGCTTTGCAGGATTGTTGAAAGAGCCTGATCTTAGTGGTGAAAACCAGCAAAAATATATCAGGATCATCGAAAAAAGCGGCATCAGAATGCTCAATATCATCAACAATATTGTTGATATCTCAAAAATCGAAGCAGGACAAATGGAAATTTCTGTTTCAAAAATGAATGTGAATGAGGCCATCGAATCCCTTTATTACTTTTTCAAACCCGAAGCGGAGGCAAAGGGGTTGCAGATAGGTTTTAAAAACTCCTTACCCGTAAGTGAAGCTGCCATTATTACCGACAGCAATAAACTGGATGCTGTTTTGATGAATCTCGTAAAAAATGCCATTAAATTTACCCACACCGGTTCAATAGAATTTGGATATACCCTGCTGCTCTCCAGGGAACCATATCTCCAGTTTTTTGTGAAGGATACTGGCGTTGGTATCCCCGGCGACAGGTTGGAGGCTGTATTCGATCGCTTTATCCAGGCTGATGTGTCCGACAAACAGGCTTATCAGGGTGCAGGACTGGGTTTGGCTATTTCTAAGGCATATGTGGAGATGCTTGGAGGAAAAATCCGGGTCGAAAGCGAAATAGGAGAGGGCTCGGCCTTTTATTTTTCTATTCCATGGATAAAAGAGACGGAGGCAAACGGAACCCAAAAAACTACGGTTTCATCGGAAGATAAGGATATTGAAATTAATAACCTGAAAGTACTTATTGCCGAAGACGACCAAACCTCTGAGTTTTTCATTGCAACGATTGTCAGCCAATTCAGCCGGAAAGTGCTGACGGCACTAACGGGAATTGAAGCAATTGAAGTTTGCCGGAATAATCCCGATCTTGACCTGGTTCTGATGGACATCAGAATGCCCGGAATTGACGGATACGAAGCCACGCGGCAAATTCGTCAGTTTAATAAGGATGTAATCATCATTGCGCAAACAGCGTACGGTCTTTCGGGCGACCGGGGAAAGGCATTGAAAGCGGGATGCAATGATTATATTTCAAAACCGATCAATAAAGTAGAATTTTCCCGGCTGATGATGAAATACTTCGGCCAGATTCGCACCAATGACCGCCGAAACTCTGGCAACCTCCCTGACTAATCTTTTTTAACCTGCATTGAAGGGCTTTATTTTAGTGCCAATCCCATAGAACCAGGCCCTGTGTTCCGGAGCGCATCCGCCTGATCCCATTTTTTTATTCCAATACACTTGACATGACCCTGGAATTTTCATATCTTTAGTCTGCATTATTCATTCAAATTCCTCGCAAAGCCGCAAAGCCGCAAAGACAAAGCAGTTGAATGAATAGTATTGAAAACAAATTTTTATTTACAAAATGTTTTATGCAACTAAAATGTTTTATTTCAGAATTTTGCGTCTCTGCCTCTTTGCGAGATGAATTATTCAGGTTAGTTGGACAAGTTAGGTTTCATGAAAAATAAAAAAGTAAAAAATATTTTTATGAAATTGTATTTGCTATGTAAAATACATTTAATTTTACATTTAATAATTTAATATTACCCTTACCAATTAAAACCTATTCCTATGAGAAACAATTACAGAATTTTTATCGGTTTGGGCTTTTTTTTGTCTGTTTCTACTTTTTGCCTTTTTGCCCAGGTAGGTATAAATGCCAACAGCAGCGCTCCCGATGCTTCGGCCGGACTGGATGTGGATTTCAGCAACAAAGGGTTTCTGCCACCGCGGATGACGACCGTACAGCGAAACGGGATCGCCTCTCCCGCCGAAGGATTGGTTGTTTACAATTTGGATGAAAAAGCCCTGAATATGTACAACGGAGTGGCTTGGAAATCGTTGACGCCCGTCGATCCTTTTGTATGCGGTTTAACCATCACCGCCAACCATGTAGTTTCGCGCGGTGTTGCTCCTGTCAATAAAACAGTTGCATATGGCACGGTGAGCGGAATTCCGGGCGAGCTTACCAAGTGCTGGCTCTCTCGAAACCTTGGCGCAAGCCAGCAGGCAACGGTTGTTTCCGATGCTACTGAAGCGTCGTCGGGTTGGTACTTTCAGTTTAACCATAAACAGGGGTTTCAATACAACGGTTCAAGGATTCCAACCTCCGTCTGGATTAACAACATCAGCGAAAGTTCCAACTGGGTAACCGCCAACGATCCTTGCAGCATAGAACTTGGCGCCGGCTGGCGCCTCCCGACCAGCACCGAATGGACCAACGTTGATGCCAGTGGAGTTTGGACCGACTGGAACCAACCTTTTGGCTCTGCCTTAAAACTTCATGCGGCCGGGTACCTTGGCCCCAGTGACGGGGCACTGAATGATCGCGGTGCCGGCGGCTACTATTGGAGCAGCACACATTACGCAGCTACCTATGGTTGGTACCTATACTTTATAAGCAGCTACAGCACCGTTTTTTACAACACCAAGTCGAACGGTTTCCCGGTTCGGTGCCTCACCGACTTGTAAGATGAGGCACTGCATATCGCCTGTCAATGTAATGCTAAAAAAGAGATAAACAACGAATTATTCGAAATGCGAATCAAGGGTTGTCATTCGAATGAAAGACTATTTATTGCAGTCAGCTTTAGCTGACTGTTAAAGGGATAATAAGGCGAATCAGGGGCTTCAGCCCCATTAATCAGACATCGATAGGAATTTCTTCTGGACAGTTGGCTAAAGCCAACTGCAATAAATGAGAAAAGGAACAATAATTTCTGATCAATGTATCAACATTTTTAACCCTTGATTCACTTTCGAAATAAAACTGTATCTTTAATAAAAAAAACAATATTGGGAAAAAGGAATTAAAATCTCAACCGTTGATGCAGATGAACTGTTAAATATAGACTTTAACTCAAACACAACATTATGGGAATTTTATCGGGTTTAATGGGGCATGCCTCAGAGACATCACTTGAAAAATTGTTAGACCTTGATGCCGAACTGAAAATCTGGCTGACCGGAATGAATGAACCAATCAAGAAGGATTTCAAAAAGGACAACAACATCAATGAAGTATACCGAATTTTAAGCAAATACGTTTTAATATAGCATTCTACAGCACAATTAAATGAAAATAAAACGTCTGCTTATACTCCTTGTGTCATTTCTGTTTTGTGGAGTGTTATATCCACAAACAAAAACAACTGCCCGGTTTTTAACCGAAAAAACACCCGTTGGATTCGAATCTGAAATCAATGATTTCCTGAAACAAGATTCCGTTTGCTTTCCTCCTTCAGATATTTACCTGTTTACAGGTAGTTCGACCATCCGAAAATGGGATAATTTAAGAAACGATTTCGCTGAAATATCAGTCATCCAGCGTGGTTTTGGTGGTTCCACGATAAAGGCTCTCAACTATTACATCAATCATATCGTGCTGCCATACAAACCAAAAGCCATCATTGTTTATGAAGGGGACAATGATTTAATACTCGGTATAAGTCCTATAGAATTTACCAGCCTCTGTGATACTTTCATCAGCAAAGTCCATGAACAATTTCCAAAAACCATGATCTATTTTGTGTCGGTCAAGCCATCTTTTGCCAGAATCCAACAGTTACCATTACAGGACGAGGCGAATAAACTATTGAAAAAACTGACTAAAAAAAGAAGAAAAACCGACTTTATTGATATCAGGCAGTTGATGTACACCAAAGAAGGTAAATTGCGAAGAGATTATTTTGAATCGGATTCTCTTCATATTAATGGTGATTGTTACAGAGCTTGGGCAGGTTATATAAAAACAAAAATGGGTGTTCCCAAATTGCCCTGAGCCTCTATTTATGGAACTTTCTGATAAAATCTTCCACCTCGGGTACACCTCCCTGGTAAATCAGATAGCCATTATAGGGTTCGCGCGGGGTAATTTCGCTGTTGATGGGAGTTAACATGATCTCTTTTACTTTTGCCAGGTCGGAGGTTTGCCCCAGTGCCCAGCTAAGTTTGATGAATGCTGTTTCAGGTAGCATGTTCTCGGCCGGGATAATACCTTTGGCCATCAGGTCGCGGCCGGTATCATATACAAACATGTGAACATAGCCCCAAAGGGTTTGTACTGTCATGTAAATCGCGACACCTTTGGCAATCGCACGCTCAATGGCGGGATAAATCGGTTTGTTTACATGGCCCAGCCCGGTGCCAATGATGATGATCCCTTTATATCCTGCATCAACCAATGCATCAATCACATCGGGTTGCATGTTGGTGTAATAATAGATCATCGTCACCTTCTCCTCGTAATACGGCATGATGGTTACGTTCCGGTCGGTGCGACGGCGTTTGTAGTCGTGTTTGATCGGAATCACTCCCTGTCTGCTGACTGTGGCGATTGGGGTGTCGCCGATGGTACGGAAGGTGGATCGGTAGGATGAATGCATTTTTCGCACCCGGGTTCCCTTGTGCAGAAATCCGTATTCGTCGGAGGTAGGACCAAACATGCACACCATTACTTCGGCGATATCGCCATGCGCTGCTGCTGTGGCTGCATGCATCAGGTTAAGGGCGGCATCGCTACTGGGCCGGTCGGAAGAGCGCTGTGAACCAACCAGAACGATGGGCACCGGCGAATTTTGCACCATGAAGGTTAAGGCGGCGGAGGTATAATGCAAGGTGTCGGTTCCATGTCCGATGATAATGCCATCGATGCCCTTTTCAATCTCATTGCCAATCGCGATCGCCAGCTTTTTATATTGTTCCGGACCCATGTTTTCGCTAAATACCGCGAAAAGTTTTTCAGTTGTCAGGTTGCAGATGTCGGCCAACTCGGGAACCGCACCATACAGTTCGCCAGGTGAAAAGGCAGGAATCACGGCACCTGTGCGATAATCGAGCCGGGAGGCAATGGTGCCGCCGGTTCCCAATAATTTTACATTTGGCTTATCCTTTGAATATGGAAACTCCTTTTCAGGAATTTTATAAACAGCTTTCTTGTATCCTAATTCAGTGATGCCGTTGATACCGTTGATATCGACTCCGATGTTATACCCTGTAAAGATTTTTAAAACAAGATGCTTGTCATCTGTGTTTTCAGCTCTGGGTAAAATTGTTCCTTCAAAAACACCACGGCTGCTGTCAACCCTTACCTTAGCCCAAACCCTGGCATTGTATTTTTGTAGCACCGCGAGTGCGCGTCCTTTGTATCCCTGGAAAATATCTTCGCTCATAGTCTGATAGTGGGGGTTAAGTGTTAAGTGTTAAGTGTTAAGTGTTAAGTGTTAAGTGTTAAGTGTTAAG
>DYQT01000316.1 GCA_020719165.1 Draconibacterium orientale
CACTTTGTAACTATTTAATTATCAACAATGTTTTTTTTATGCTGAATTGCTGACTTTTCGGGCTTTGTTTGTTGACGGGTTTAAACGCAGACAGGTCGTTTTAAACGCAGACAGGTCTTTCAGACGCTGTCAGGTTTAGTGGCTGCTCCGACCTGACAGCGTCTGCAAGACCTGTCAGCGTCTGGATTTGTCGGCGTCTGAAAGACCTGTCAGCGTCTGGATTTGTCGGCGTCTGAAAGACCTGTCAGTGTCTGGAGCTGTCAGCGTCTGGAACTATAACCATATCTTTGCTGAAAATAAATTCCGATGAAACGATAAGAATCAGATGAAACCTTTTTTATTGTCTGGTTAAGGAATTAAAACAACCATCATGAAAAAAACACTTCAGGAAAAAACAACCTTCACCAAAGTTGACTATTCCGACAAGCACATGTCGGACATGGAATTTGATTCCTGTACTTTCATCTATTGTAACTTCACAAAGTGCGACTTATCCAACAGCGATTTTCTGGATTGCAGTTTTAAAGAGTGCGTTTTCAGCATGGTCAACCTGAACAATACCGGGTTGAAAAATGTCAGCTTCAACGGATGCAAACTGATGGGGATTGATTTTTCAAAATGCAAGGACTTTCTTCTTTCGTTCTCCTTTGAGAAGTGTACCCTGGATTATTCAACATTTCTGAGGAAAAAGATTAAAAACACCATATTTCGGGACTGCACCATTAAAGAGGCTGATTTCACGGAAACCGACCTGACTGCTTCAAGTTTTCTGAATTGTGATTTATCCAGAACCGTTTTCATGCATACTGTTTTGGAAAAAGCAGATTTCCGAACTGCACGCAATTACTCCTTCGACCTTGATTTAAACAGGGTAAAGAAAGCGAAATTCTCTCCTGCCGGAATTATCGGCCTGTTGGATAAATACAGGATAATCATCGAATAGCCTTGCCCCGGGAACTGATGGCCGGGCATTCAGCGCGATGGCAACCAGCAAAATAACTAAAGGGAGGATGTGGGTTTTCATGATGCGGTGGATTTTGAAGTTGTGTCTGAAACGCATGATGATCATTTGGTAATGCAACTGTAAATCCGGATGCTGAAATCACCAATGCTTTTCAGCACCTGAGTCATCAACGTAAACTTGCGGTCAACAGGTGATTGCACCAAAAAATATTGTTGTTTGCTAACTTTTCGGGGGTTTTTTAACTATTTTTGTACTATGTACCCTAAAAATTTCACCCATGAAAAGTCTATTTGTTACATTCGCAATTGTGCTATTAGCAAGCGCAACTACCTTTGCCGCTGGATATTACTGGGTTGGAGGTTCAGGAAACTGGGCTGATTATGCCAGCCACTGGGCAACCACTTCCGGTGGAGCTACTTTTCATACTCAAGCACCTACTCAAAATGACCATGTATATTTCGATGCCAATTCGTTCACTGCTGCCGGACAAAAAGTTACGATCAATGTAAATGCGGTTTGTGCCGACATGAGCTGGACAGGCGCTTTATACAGCCCTGAACTGATACGGGATGCAACAACCACCCGCACCCTGAGCATTCATGGTTCACTGACACTGATTACAGCCATGAACTTCAACTTTCTGGGGGTGGTATATTTTGAATCGATCGCAAGCGGGAAAACCATCACATCGGCCGAACAAAGTTTTAAACATAATGTCCATTTTAACAATGTTGGCGGATGGAAACTCCTGGACGGGTTTTTACAAACGGGCAACTACACGGTTTACCTGGTTAAAGGAACCCTCGACCTGAACGACATGCCGTTTACCGTCAATATATTCAATTCCAATTACACAAATGTGAGAATGATGAAATTGGGAGACTCCATCGTTACCATCACCTCTACCTCCAGCAGCGCTTTCTATTTCAGGGGAGAAAACCTCACATTTCAGTGTGACTCATCACTCGTACGGTTCACCTCAGCCAATGCCGGGCTTAATCACTATGGCCCTTACGGCCCTGGATTGACTTTTAATAATGTAATTTTTGAAGCCGGCACGGGTTCTTCGACTGTAAATAATGGTTCCGGTACTTTTAATAACCTCACATTCAACAGCATTGGCAGCGTAAATGGCGCCAATGCCATTGACACCCTCACATTTACAGGCGGCGGAACCATTGGTACCGACGGCAATAATATGAATGTTGTTGTATTTAATAGTACCGCTACCATTAACGGCAATGGAACATACGGAGCAATAAGCATGAGCGGAAATGGCGAAATCTCCGGAAATAATACCATCGGAATGTTAACCCTGGCCTCCGGCAAGGTATACACATTTACAAGCGGGAAAACACAGATGATCACCGGAACCTTATCCGCCGGAGGTTCCTGTGCTTCGCCTATAAAGATACAATCCAGTTCAGAAACCAGCCAAACCACAATAAGTAAGAGCAGCGGGGCTGTTTCAATCACCTACTGTGCGTTGAAAGGCGTTAATGCATCGGGGGGCGCCACGTTTACGGCAAATAACACCGTCGATCTGGGCAATAATTCAGGTTGGGCCATAACCCAGCCAACCCCGAAAAACCTATACTGGATTGGAGGTACCGGCAACTGGAACGATCAAACCAAATGGTCGGTAACGAGCGGGGGCGCGCCTGTTAATTGTATCCCGAATGCACTCGACAATGTTTTTTTCGATGCCAATTCGTTTGGCGCGGCGGGGCAAACAGTCACCGTTATCGGAGATCAGGACAACACGGCATATTGTCGCAACATGACCTGGACCGGTGCCACGAACAATCCCACACTTGCCGGGGCTTCAACCCAAACCCTTCGCATCTATGGCTCCCTGACCTTGATTCCCGGCATCTCCTTTACATTTGCCGGACCGGTCTATTTCGCGGCTGCCGAAATTGGGAAAACCATCACAACTG
>DYQT01000317.1 GCA_020719165.1 Draconibacterium orientale
TCTGTCTCAAGTCGCGCAATCCGATCATCATCAGCGCGCATCGCGGAGCTTCAAAGTCGTGCAGCGAAACTGTCAGAATTTGTTATGAAGCCGCCCTTGAAGCAGGAGCCCCGGAAGATTGCATCCAAATGATCACCTCCGGAAGCAGAGACTTCACACAAATGATCATGGCGCACCCCAAAGTGGCGCTGATTCTTGCTACAGGTGGAACAGGTCTCGTCAAAGCTGCATACAGCTCAGGAAACCCTGCCATTGGGGTGGGTCCCGGAAATGTTCCTGTTTTCATTGATGAAAGCGCCGATATTCCGTTTGCAGTAAAAAGCATCATCTCCTCCAAAACTTTCGACAATGGCACCATCTGTGCGAGTGAGCAGGCGGTTGTGGTTATGAAAACGATTGAAAAACAGGTAATAGCGGAATTTGAAAAGCAACACTGCTACTTTCTTAATCCAGAGGAAATTAAAAAAGTTGAGAAAATTGCGATTGTGGCAGAAACCAGCAGCATGAGTCCGTTTGTTGTCGGACAGCCTGTTTCGGTCATTGCGGCCAAGGCTGGAATAACAGTTCCGGATGGCACAAAAATACTGCTGGCACAACTGGATGGCATTGGAAAAGAGTATCCCCTTTCAGTTGAAGTTTTAGCGCCAATCCTTGCCTTTTATGCTGCAAGTGATTATCATGCGGCAGTAAATATGTGCATCGACCTCAATTATCTTGGAGGTATCGGCCACAGTGCCTGCATTTATGCCAATGATGAAAAGCGGATTATGGAGTATTCCGGGTTACTGAATGCCGGTCGAATCCTGGTTAATACGCCAACCTCACAGGGCGCTGTCGGATATTTCTATAATCATCTGGCTCCCTCGCTTACTTTAGGTTGCGGAACCGGTGGCAAAAACATTACCACAGAGAACATTACTGCCAAAAACCTGATTAATATTCAGCGGGTCAGCCGACGAAAACCAAATGAGTTGTGGTTCAGCTATGACCATCAAAATTACTATGATGAATCAATTGACGCTGAAAAGATTATGAAAGATTATTATAAAAACCATTAACCTGTAAGCCATGGTAAGTTTTAATTATGACGACGTTGACAAAGTCTTTACAGCCTCATTTAAAGGTCGGCTCGACACATTGGCTGTGCAGAAGCTGAGTGAAACGATACAAATCAATGTACCTGTAAAAGAGGGAATCCCAAGAGACAAAATTGTATTTGACATGCTTGAAGTTGATTACATCTCATCTTCTTTTATCCGAATTTGTGTCAGTGTCGCAAAGCAGGCCGGGCCGGGGTTCTTTTCAATTACTCATTGTCAGCCATTTATAAAAAAAACATTCAAAATATCAGGCCTCGACGACATTCTGAGCGTGAGTTGATTTATAGTTACAGCATTATTTTACGTCAATTCAATAATTGTACGTACCTTTGCAATCTCATTTGAAAGATTGTATTTCAATCTGTATGTAATCCTCCCACTTTTACAATTCAGCCCAACGTACACTTTTTTAAAGATCCTCCGCCACATGGTTGTTTTTGCAACATTGTGACCGGAGAAAATCAAATTTATATACATTAATAAGCATTAAATGAATTTTGAAAATCTGAATCTTATCCAGCCATTATTGAACGCTGTAAATAAGAAAGGGTACCTGAACCCAACACCAATCCAGGAAAAAGCAATCCCGACAATTTTACAGGGGAAAGACATTTTTGGCTGCGCACAAACCGGAACCGGAAAAACGGCTGCCTTTGCATTACCCATTTTACAATTGCTCGAAACTGAAAAAGAGCGCAATCAACGCAAGGCTGTAAGAGCTTTGATCCTCGCCCCTACGCATGAACTGGTTGCCCAGATCAGCGAAGAATTCAACACCTATGGTAAGGGACTCGACATCCGTCTTGTAACCATCTATGGCGGCATATCCCAAAAAGCCCAGACCCAGGCCTTGCATAACGGGGTAGATATTATTGTTGCCGCCCCCGGCCGGTTACTCGACCTGATGAACCAGGGATTTGTTCATCTCGATAAAGTGGAATACCTGGTACTTGATGAAGCTGACCGTATGCTCGACATGGGATTCATCAACGACATCCGGAAAATCACGGCAAAACTGCCTGCTAAAAGGCAAACCATGCTTTTTTCAGCCACGGCTCCGGATGAAATCAGGAAACTTGCAGCCTCATTGCTCCACAATCCGGTTCAGTTAAACCTTTCGCCCGACGCCATGCCTCCCATTTTAGTTGCACAATCGGTTTACCATGTGAAGAAGGAGAATAAAAAACTACTGCTCACACATGTCCTTAAAAATGCCTCCTTTAAAAATGTACTGATCTTCACCCGCACCAAACATGGCGCCGATAAAGTTGTGAAAGACCTTGTCAGGAACGGAATTACGGCACAGGCCATTCATGGGAACAAATCACAGAGCGCACGTGACAAAGCACTGAAGGATTTTAAAAACCGGAGTATCCGGGTTCTGGTTGCCACCGATGTAGCCTCGAGGGGTATCGATGTTGACAAACTAAGCCATGTGATCAATTATGAGATTCCGGAACAGCCTGAAACCTATGTGCACCGTATCGGTCGGACAGGCCGTGCAGGTGAAACCGGTTCGGCATTGTCGTTCTGCTGCTCGGATGAGAAACCCTACCTGAAGAATATTCATAAACTGATTCACCGGAATATTGACGTGGTTACTTCACACCCGTTTGCGATCAATTAGATCAAAACAAGCCTTCCGGGATTCAATATCCCGGAAGGCTTTGCATTTATGCCTGCATTATTATCTTGATAACGGAAAAAGTCCTGAATAGACCATCTGGCTGGCAGTACTCATCTGAATGGTAATTAGTGTCAGCAAGAAAACTCAATCTTTTTGAACCGGGGGTCTGAGTTTACA
>DYQT01000318.1 GCA_020719165.1 Draconibacterium orientale
AACTGCCGAATTTTTTAACCAGGTTTTCTACTTCAATGATTGGCATTTTTTTAGGGGTTGGGGGTTAGGTTTTAGGAATTAGTGAGGTGAAGAATCAAATATTTGTGAACAAAATCTATTAAGCTGAGTTTTGGCTCCATTCACTGCTCACTATTCACTGTTCACTAATTACGATTCACTCCTTTTTCATCATCTCCATAAAACAATCTTCGATGGAGGGTTCAATTTTTGAAATATGGACATTACTGTTACCGGCTGCTTCCAGATAGGAGGCAATTTCGGCGGGTTTAACCGATTCGTCCGACAGCGACAGGTGAATGTGCTCCCCGAACGGGAAAGCCGTCCTGGTGGATTTAAAACGCCTCAGATCGACAAGTAAACGGTATATATCGTCCGCCTTCACAGCCCACAAAGCACTTCCAAAATTGTTGCGAATAGCATCAGGTGTATCGATGCTCATTATTTTGCTGTTCTGAATCAATGCCACGCGATCGCAACGTGATGCTTCGTCCATATAAGGCGTTGAAACAATAATAGTTATCCCGCTGCGGCGCAACCGGGCCAGCATTTCCCAGAATTCAATCCGCGAAACGGCATCAACACCGGTTGTAGGTTCGTCAAGCACAAGCACTTCAGGTTTATGGATCAGGGCGCACGACAACGCCAGTTTCTGCTTCATTCCGCCCGAAAGTTTTCCGGCTTTTCGATTTTTGAATGGCTCAATCTGGCTGTATATATCTTTTACCAACTCGTAATTGGCCTCAGGCGTTGTTTTGAAAATGCCGGCAAAAAAACGCAGATTCTCTTCAACAGTCAGATCCTGGTACAACGAAAAACGACCCGGCATATACCCAAGGATTTTTCGGAGTTTAATGTAATCTTTCACGGTATCAAGTCCTTCAACAACTATCGAACCGCGATCAGGTATCAGCAGAGAAGTTACCAGCCTGAACAAAGATGTTTTCCCTGCACCATCGGGCCCGATAAATCCAAACAATTCACCCTTATTCACGGTAAACGAGATGTCATCGAGCGCGGTTTTATCCCCATAACGCTTGGTTATTTCAGATGCTTGTATGGAAATGTTTGATGACATTGTTTGATATTAACAAATTAAGATGGTGAAGGAAGATGAAGCAAGGATTGATTAGGAGACATGCTAAGGAACAGAAACCATTAAATGACCATAGGATGATCACCGAAAGGCTCTAAAATATATCCTGTAATATCGCTATTTCCTCAGCGCGGCTTCTTTGGTCCAATAAACAGTTTTACCCAAACCCATCCATGAGGCACCAATAAATCCTCTGATCTTGACTTTTGTAGCCGACTCAAAGTTGATGTAACAATTGTATGTTTTACCGCTGCTCGGATTGTAAATGGTACCATCGTTCCATTCATTATCTGATTCATCAAATTTGAATCCTTTCAGCATTTCGAGGCCCATCACAGGACGTTTCTGTAATTTAGCTTCCGGGTTTTTGTCATCCACTTTGGGTTTGCCATCCTTATTCGGTTCTTTGAGCCATACAATTTTCCCGTAGTATTTGCCATTGGAGTCCTTGTAAATTTGTACCTGCGATTTTTCGGCGCCGGTTTCATCATCGTAAGTCAGGTAATAACCTAAAATTTTGTCAGCTTTTGATTGTGCCTTTGCTGATGTGAAGAATGCCATTGAAACAACCAGTAATGCCGCTGTGAGTGTGATTTTCATGGTTTTCAGGATTAGTTTAAATTGGGTTGAACTATAATTGGATTGAATTATTCAGATTTATCTTTGAAATTAACTTCTGCCGGCATTGCAATTTTGAGACTGCCATCATTGGGAACCCGTATTTTTACTCCATACACCAGGTTAACGCGTTCTTCTTTGGTTTGAATAATTTTAGGTGTGAATTCAGCTTTGGGTGAGATCCAGCTCACAACTCCGCTAAGTTTGCGATTTGTTTTTTTATCTGCATCAATTAATATCTCCACCTGCTGTCCTTGTTTTACCTCCGGGAGTTGTGTTCCGGAAATATAAACTTTGAGTTCCATCACGCTAAGATCAGCAATTTTATAAAGCGCCCGACCAGGAGTAGCAATCTCGCCAGCTTCGGCAAACTTGCTGAGTACGGTTCCTTTAACCGGGTTCCGGATATAACACTTGTAAATGGATTCATTTACCTGTGCGATCTGCCTGTCGACGACCTGCATTTCCTCAGCGATTCCGGCATCCTGGGTTAGTGTGGACGCTATCTGTTTATCAACTAAATCAATAGCTCCGTTCAGGTCATCCAACTGCTTTTGCGTAGCCGCTTCATCAGCTATAAGTTTGGTGACGCGGTTTTTCTCCACAACGAGGTTTGCTTTTTGCTGTTGCTGAACTTCTATCTGGCTGGCAACGCTGCTTTTTTTCACCGATACAGCTTTTTTTTGTGATTGAAGTTGTAATTTTTTCAGGTACAGATCGGTGGTATCAATCAATGCCACAATGATTCCCGAATCAGGTTGCGACCCCTCTTCAATATTGATGTAATGAATCTTTCCGGCACTTTCGGAAGATACTGTTACCTGCACGGCTTCGAAATTTCCATATGCATCACTCAGGTTGTTTCGGTTGCTGCAGGATGATAACCATACCAAAGAAATCATTACCAGCAGATTGCGGGTAGTTGCCATTGTATGAGTTGAATTAGCCATAACTTTTAATAAATTTCTAAGTATAGATTTGTTTTAAAACTCTTTTTTCAGAAATACGTGTCTTTTTTACAAGCCGCCGGTAGCCGCTTTATAAAGCGCTTTCGATTGCACCAATTGCATTTTATGGAGATTTCGTGTTAGCAGAGCCTGTTCTTCGGCAAGTTGTTCGGTTACATAATCGGTTGCCGTGAGTGTACCG